>CAZOQV010000013.1:0-18251 GCA_964582365.1 uncultured Gammaproteobacteria bacterium
TCTTTAGCTCAGTCGGTAGAGCAGTTGCCTTTTAAGCAATTGGTCGCGGGTTCGAATCCCGCAGGACCCACCATATACAAGTATCCCCCACACGCATGTAGTATTGACTTTTATATTTTCTAAGGTTTTAATTAAAGTAGATATGAGAAAGATTACAAAAAAATCAAAAAATCAAGTCCAAGTTAGAAAAAGTATTTTAGACAACCTTAAAGGGATAATAATTGATACGTCAAATTCTAAAATCAAAAAAAATTCAAGCGAAATTCTAAATGAATTAAGATATGGCAAATGTTCCTGCTAAAAATTTTATAGTTGAAGACAGCAGCTTCACTATTTCAATAATCGATAATAGTGATTTTTTTCATCAAAAAGCAATTGATATATTAGTTAAGTTAAATAAATTCAATTTAAATACGTTAATTTTGATTCCTCAAATAGTCATTTACGAAACAGTTGTCACACTTGTCAGAAAGGGAATAGATAAAAATAAAGTTGAAGAATCAATAAGAAAACTACTTTTTTTAGAAAATGTAAGATGTGTAGATATTACAAAAAGTTCTCTTTTTAGATTTTGTAAAAATATAAAAAATATATCAGGTTTTAATTTATTAAAAACATCTGATTTTTTAATAGCTTCCATAGCCAAAGACTTTTCAGCTAAAATAATTACATTTGACGCACAAATGAGGAATAGTATTAAAACATCTTATAGTGATATTTTTTGTTGCTTTGATATAAAAGAAATAAAAGATGAAACCTATGATTTAATAAAATCATTAAACTAACATGCACATCTATGGTTTAATTTTAGGCATTTGTTTCGTCATCGGTATCACTTTTTTTCAAAAAAATAATAAAATTATATCCAAAGATAAGGAAAATAAGTTTATTATCTCTCTTTTAATTTTCAGTTTAATTGGCGCCAGAATTTATTCCGTTATTCAAAATTGGTCTTATTTTTCTCAAAATCCAATTCAAATCCTCAATTTCCCAGGCGGGGGACTTGGAATTTATGGTGCTTTAATTTTCGGCATTTTATTTATTTTTCTTTTTTCCAAACACAACAAAATCAGTTTTTTAAAAATTACCAACACTCTTATTCCAATTGTTCCTCTCTGTCAAAGTCTCGGTCGTTTCGGAAACTTTTTTAATGATGAAATTTATGGAATTAATAACCAACCAGTCTGGCTTTACGAATCAGTTTTAATGTTTATAATTTTTTTATTCCTTCGAAAAATAAAGTCTCACCAAACTGGAATTTACTTAATAAGTTACAGTATAATACGTTTTATCTTAGAGTTTATTAGAGTTGATACGATACCTATTTTTTATCTAACTCTAGCCCAAATTCTAAGTTTATTATTTGTTTTAATTGGGTTATCACTCATTAAATATGAAAATACTCGTCATTAATCCAGGTTCAACCACTACCAAATTAGCTCTTTATGAAGATAAAGATATAATTTTTGAACAAAAAATCGATCATGCCCAAGATCAAAATTTTCAACAAAAATTCAGTCGTCCCGGTAATGTTTTAGACCAATTAGACCATCGTTCACAAGAAGTTGAAAAACTATTAAAAGAAAATAACATTACAAAACTCGATGCTGTTGTTGGTCGCGGTGGAATGGTGCCTCCTATTTCATCTGGTACTTATACTATCAATGAAAAAATGATTGATGATTTATATTATCATCCAGTCGCTAATCACGCTTCCAACCTCGGTGCTCCAATGGCCAAAGTTGTTGCCAAAAATTTTAATATTGATAATAAATCTTTTATTGTCGATCCTGTTACTACTGACGAAATTGAACCAAAAAAGAAAATCACTGGAATTGCCGAAATTAAACGTTATGCCGGTTGGCATGCTCTTAACCAAAAAGCAGTTGCCAGAGAATACGCCTCATCTATTGGTAAAAAATATGATGAACTAAATCTTATTGTTGCTCATTTTGGTGGCGGTGCTTCATTTGGCGCTCACAAAAAAGGTAAAGCTATTAATGTTATTAATGCTATCCCAGGAGAAGGACCATTTACTCCCGAAAGATCTGGCTATTTACCATCACAACAATTAGTTGAATTATGTTTTTCTGGTAAATTTACCCAAGAAGAAATTTTACATAAAATTCTTGGTGGAGGAGGTTTATTTTCACTTTTAAATACCAAAGATGTTTATTATCTAAATAAAAATTATGATAATTTAGACAAAACTACTAAGGATATTGTTGATGAAATGATTACCGGATTTGCTCGTTATATTTGTCATATTATTCCTGATTTTGAAGGTGAGCCAATCGATCAAATAATTCTTACTGGAGGTATAGCTCAATGGACACTTTTAACCGATAGAATTTCTCAATATTTAAAACAAGTAAATATCGGAATTACTATTATTCCTGGAGAAAAAGAACTTGAAGCTCTTCGAGACGGAGTTATTCGTGTTTTAACTGGTCAAGAACAAGCTAAAGAATATAAATAATTTACCAAACAATCGGTTCTTTATTGTTAAAAATCAAATAGGCATTTGTTTGTGAAAATGGTTTCGATCCAAAAAAACCATTATATGCTGAAAGAGGCGAAGGATGAGCTGATTTAATCACTAAATGTTTTGATTCATCAATCACACAACCTTTTTTCTGAGCATAATTTCCCCACAAAATAAAAACCAAGTTTTCTTTTTGTTCGGACAAAATTTTTACCACTGCGTCAGTAAATTTTTCCCAACCTTTATTTTGATGAGACCCTGCCATATCAGCTTTAACCGTCAAAGTTGCGTTTAACATCAACACTCCCTGTCTGGCCCAATTTTCCAAATTTCCATTTTTATTAATTGATTTTTGACTCAAATCACTTTCTATTTCTTTATAAATATTCATCAAAGATGGTGGTAATCTGATTCCATCATTAACAGAAAACGCCAATCCGTTGGCCTGATTCACACCATGATAAGGATCTTGACCTAAAATTACCACTTTTACTTTGTCAAATGGAGTTAGCTCAAAAGCATTAAAAATAAATTTCGCCGGCGGATAAACAGTTGCTCTTTGATATTCTGCTTTTACAAAATTAGTTAAATCCTCAAAATATTTTTCATCAAATTCTTTTTGTAACACCTTTTTCCAGCTTTCTTCAATTTTTACATCCATATCCCAATTTTACACGATAGTACTAATCTTTAAAATTTTACAACTGTTCAACATTTCTCAATATAATTTCACTATTTATATCAAAATCATACCCATCATATTTCTTTTCTACTAAAACTTTATTCTTTTCATATTCTTTTTGAATATCATGATAATTTTGTAAGAACCATAAATAAGATTCAATAATTGATCTTTGGCCTGGACATAAATAATCAATTTTTTCAAATGTATTTGTTGGTAAATTATCTACTTTTTCAACATCAATCTGGTGATCTCTAATCATTGTTTGTATCTTCAAATCTAACTTTCTTTGAACTAATCTAATATAGCCATGTTTAAAACCATATCTTTGTATATTTCCATTTTTTTGATCAAAATACTGACATTTTTTTTCAAAATCAAAACAAACTTGACCTCTACTAATACCACTTTGGCATACTTTCAAATATTCTCTTATTTGGTTTTTTATACCTTCCCTAATTTTTCCACTTAAACCAGGAGTTAAACCCATCTCAATCGCTACAGTTTGACGAGCTTGATCATAAATCATTTGTTGCCCACAAATCAAAATAGAATTCAAAACTCTATCTGGATAAACCATGTTTGAATCTTGATTTACAAAAGATAAAGTATCTTCATTAATTTTCATAATTTTTGGAAATGAATCTTTTCCTGTAAAAAAAACATCTTGATATTTATTTCCAGTTATTTTCTCAAATTCATCAACTAGATATTGCGGAAATAGTTTTTTATCAGATTTATCACTTTGAATAAAAACAATCTCTGTATCAACTTTAACCCCTTTTTCTTTTTTACCATCACTTCCCACCACAATAGCACAGGTATCATAATAATCCAAAAAATCAGATATTGGTTCCAATATGACCCTATTTTCCAATAAATATCTTTTATTTGACTCAGCTAAACATTCGGCATATTTGTCTGGAGTTAATTGATCATTCTTAAATTCTTTCGAAAACACAGGGGGATTGTATCATATTTAGTCTTTAATTACTACAAATTTAACCTAAAACTACACCAATATTAGTATTATTACATTAGATAATCATATGACCAGTATCAAAATAATACAATAAATTTCGTTCTTCATCTGGCAATTCTTGTCTTATTTCATTAACAACCCTTCTATCAAAAAAACTACTACCCAATATAGATACAAACTGATTTTGTTTAGTTGTTTCTCTAACCATTTCTTTCACTTTTTCATTATTTCCAATTTTTGATAAACCACAAATAAAAGAGACCTTACATTCTGGATTTGCTCTTTTAATTAAATTATCCATTTTTTTAATTTTTTCTCTTGAAATGAAAGGAAACAAATCACAATTTTCAGTTGGTGTTCTAGTCGACCAAAATATAATTTCACTTGATCTTTTTGAAATTTTTTGTAAAGACCTAAATTTCTCGACATTTTTACAAAAATCGTCTTCTATAAAAGTCGGGAAAAATACTCCATCTAAATCCGTGATTGTTACTACTTTATCACTCATTAAATATGGTCTACATTCAGAAATCATCGAGAATTTTATTCTTTCTTCTTTTCCCTTAATAATTGTGTCCCGTATGTCAAAAGACATTATTATTGTTTCAAGAGAATTAGAACTCATGCCATTTTAGTCGTAACTTAAAACCAAATCATTCAATTAATGATAAAATCTACTCAATATGGATATCTTAATTGGAACCAGAAATCAATACAAATTGACCGAAATGGTTAATTTTTTGAAAGGTCTAAACGAAATAAAAATCCATTATATGGACGAAATAGAAGACCAAATTAAAGTGGAAGAAGATCAAGATTCTCTTGAGGGCAATGCTAATAAAAAAGCAATCGAAATATCAAAACACATTGATTATTTTGTTTTAACTTCTGACGGCGGAGTCGATATTCCAGGGTTGGGTAATAAATGGGATATTTTAAGAAATCAAAGAATAGTTGGCGAAGACAATTCTGATCAAGAAAAAGTAAAAATTTTAATAAATTTGATGAGTGAATTAAAAAATGAAGATAGAAAATGTACTTACCATTTAGCTTTATCTTTGGCTAAAAATGGTAAATTAATTTGGAGTTTTAAAGATATTTACGACACTGGCTACATCATTGAAAAACCAGACAATTCAGTAATACCAACACATAGATGGATGGGGCATATTTGGTATTATCCACAATATCAAAAAACTTTTAATCAGTTAAATGAAAGTGAAATCAACGAAGTTAGAGAACAAGGAAGCAATATAAAAGAAAACCTACACCAGTATCTTAAAAAATTTTTGTGACTCCTGTGGGAGTCGAACCCACGATTCCCTGGATGAAAACCAGGTGTCCTAGACCACTAGACGAAGGAGCCATTCTGTGACAAAGGTATTTTACCAAATCATATTGATCTTTTCATCAAACAAATTACTTTCTCCCTTTTTTAAGGGTAGATGTCCCGCAATAGCGGGACAGAAGGGTTTTGTTTTGATAAACTAACTCATGATTTATATTTTCCATGGCGACAATCAACTAGAAAGTCGAAAAGCCTTTAGTGATTTTATGGATCAAAACAATGACACCGATATTCTTCGTTTAGACTCCAAAAATATTGAGTTTGATAAAGTTAATCTTTTTCTTCAAGAATCATCTCTTTTTAACACCAAAAAAATCCTTAGCGTTAGTAACTTATTTTCCACCAATAAATCTATTCTCGACCAAATCAATAAATTAATTAACCAAATTGAAAATATTGACGTTCTTGTTTGGCAAGATAAAACTTTAACTCCAACCCAACTAAAAACCTTTAAAAATGCTCAGATCAAAAATTTTCCTCTCGACAATAAATTATTTATTTGTCTTAACTCAATTAAACCCAAAAATATCAGCCGGGTTATCCCTCTTTATCATCAAGTAATTGAACTTGGTCTTTATGATTTATTTTTATATTTTCTAAAAAATAATTTTCGAAAACAACTAACTTCTTATCCCAAATTTGATCAACAAATTACTAAAAGATTTTATCTACAACTAATCGATTTGGATTTTAAAAACAAAACAGGGGAGTTAACTATCCCCAGAGAATTGGCCTTAGAACGTATGATTACCAATTTGACCAAATAAATTAAATGTTATAATGAACCATGAATTTAAACGATCTATCCTACATCAAACAAATAATTAAACCTTGGGGAGAAGAAATAATTTATACCCCAGAAAATTTGAATTACACTCTTAAACAAATAAAAATAAATGATGGCTGCCGAATTTCTCTACAATCTCACACTGAAAAAGTTGAAACTTTTGTTTTAATTGAAGGCGAAGGCGATTTAATTGTTGGACCAGATCTTGATCATTTAGAAACCATTCACATGGAAATTAAAAAAGGTTATAACATTCCTGTTGGTACAGTTCACCGTATGTGCGGTGTTAAAAATGCTGTCATTTTAGAAGGATCAACCCCAGAAACCGGAACCACTATTCGTTATCAAGATGACTACCATCGTCCCGACGAAACCGAAGCTATCAGAAAACAAGAAAACCGAGGCTGGCAAAATAAATAACTGATTTCTTTTGTATTACTTTATAATACTTCTTTATTGTTTGTATCAATTCTTTATACTTAAAATTTATCCTTAAGATAGGCAAAATAAAATTTTAGCTTTAATTAGCAGTCGAACACTAACTCTGCTAATTATCATAACCATCTCTTTCTTTTTTTTTAATAACTTGTATTATTTTATGTATGACAACAAAAAATGTTTTATGGTTCAAAGAAATTGGTTTTGAAGATACTAATCTAGTTGGTGGTAAAGGAGCAAATTTAGGTGAAATGTATAATCTTGGAATTCCTGTTCCAAATGGTTTTGTTGTTCCTGTTAGTACTTATTTTGAATTTATTAAAGAAAATAATCTTCGCCCTAAAATTACCAACATTTTAAAAAGCACTAATGTTGACGATCCAGACCAACTATTATCTGCCTCAAAACAAATAAGATCTCTTATTAAAAAAAGTCCTATCAATCCACAAACTGCTATTACTATTATGAAAGCTTATAAAAAGCTTTCTGAATTTGGTGGATTAAAAGATGTTCCTGTTGCCGTCCGTACTTCAGCCACCGCCGAAGATACCGCCGATGCTTCTTTTGCTGGTCAAGGGGACACTTTTTTAAATGTTATTGGCGAAACCAACGTGCTCAATCGTGTTCGTGATTGTTGGTCGAGTCTCTTCACTCCCAGATCACTTTTTTATCAAGTAAAAAAACATTACGATAATTTCAAAATAGGTGTCGCTGTTCCCGTTCAAAAATTAGTTCAATCTGAAATTTCCGGTATTACTTTTACTGTTAACCCTGTCACCAATGAAAAAAATCAAATAATTGTCGAAACCATTTGGGGATTAGGTGAATACATAGTTCAAGGTGTAGTTTCTCCAGATCAACATATCATTAATAAAACTGATTGGAGTCTTATTTCTGAAAGCCATGTCGAACAAAAAACTCAACTCTTAAGATCAGAACATGAAACCAAAGAAATCGATGTTCCTAAATCTAAACAAAATAAAATTAAAATTAGCGTTGCTACTGCCATTAAAATTGCCAAAATCGGGCAAAAACTTCAGAATCATTATGGCAAACCTCAAGATATTGAATTTGCTATTGATAATAAAGGCAAACTTTTTATCGTTCAAACTCGTCCCATTACTACTGTTGTTTCCAACCAAAAAATTCTCGACAATCAAACTGCCAATATAAATAAACAACCAGATCTTGTTGGTGAACAAGCTTGTCCTGGCACTGCTTCTGGAGTTGTAATTATTATTAACAGTCCAAAAGAAATTAATCGCGTTAAAAAAGGTCAAATACTAGTTACCACCATGACCACTCCTGATTTTGTTCCCGCCATGAAATTGGTCAACGGAATTATTACTGATAAAGGTGGGCAAACTTCTCACGCTGCCATTGTCAGCCGTGAATTAGGTGTTCCTTGTATTGTTGGTACCAAAATCGCCACCAAAGTTCTAAAAGAAGGCGACATCGTAACTATCAACGGAACTACTGGTCAAATATGGAAAGGAAATTTAATTGATAAAAATGCTCCAGTAATTAAAAAACAACCATCCACTGCTAAAACTGCCACCAAAGTTTATGTTAATCTTGGCGAACCAGATTTAGCTGAAACTATTTCTAAAAGAAATGTTGACGGTGTTGGTCTTTTACGAGCCGAATTTATGTTGGCCAACATTGGCATTCATCCAAAACGAGTTATTTCCGAAGGTAATGAAAAAGAATATATTAGTAAATTAGCCAAAGAAATTTTAAAATTTTGTAAAAGTTTCAGTCCTCGTCCTGTCATCTACCGAGCCACTGATTTTAAAACCAATGAATATCGTTCCTTAAAATGGGGCAAATTGTACGAGCCAGAAGAACCAAATCCATTAATGGGTTTCCGTGGCGCCGCTCGTTACATCAGTTGTCCTGATGTTTTTTACATGGAACTTGAGGCCATTAAACAAGTCCGAGAAAAATATGGCTATAAAAATCTTTGGTTAATGATTCCTTTCGTTCGTACTCCTCGTGAATTAACTGAAGTTAAAAAAATCGTTGTCAGCGCTGGCCTGTTACGTTCACCCTCTTTTAAATTTTTAATGATGGCTGAAATTCCCAGCAATGTCATTCTTTTAGACAAATTTATTGATGTTGGTATCGATGGTATTTCCATTGGTAGCAATGATTTGACTATGTTAACTCTTGGTCTTGATCGAGACAACAGTGAAGTCGCCAAATCATTTAATGAAATGGATCCGGCCGTTCTTTGGTCACTAAAAAGATTAGTTACCAAAGCTAAAAAACGAGGCATTATGTGTTCTATTTGTGGACAAGCTCCAAGTAATTATCCCGAATTAGTTGAAAAATTAGTTCGCTGGGGAGCCACCAGTATTTCCGTCAGTCCTGACGCTATTGATGCCACTCGTGACGTCGTTGCTTGGGCCGAAAAAAGAAAAATTAGTAAAAAATAACTGTTATTTCGCCTTTTGGTTCTTTACTAATAGTTAGCAAAACTTCTTCAAATTTTTTCGTCATCTCTCGAGTAATTGCAATTTGAACATTTTCTCCATAAACTTTTTTAATTTGTTCTTCTAGTTTTTGAACTCTAAAAGGGGATTCGTAAACAATTTTAGCTCCATCAAATTCTTTATATTTTTCTAAAACTTTTAGCCTTTCTCCATCTTTTTTTGGTAAAAATCCCAAAAATACAAATCGGCCAGCCGGAATTCCAGACAAAACCAAAGAATTAATTGCCGCACAAGGACCGGGGATTGATGTATAAGAAATTCCTAAGTTACGGCATTTTTTAACTAATTTCCAACCCGGATCAGAAATAATTGGTGTTCCTGCATCAGTCACTAAAGCCACTTCTCGATTATCTTCCAGTAATTTAATTATTTCTGGAATTTTCTGTTCCTCAACTTCATCATAAAAAGAAATTAATTTTGGTTTATTTTGAATTTTTAAATTAGCCAATAATAATCCAGTATTTCGAGTATCTTCACAAAGTAAATATTCCACTTTTTCCAAAGTTTCCACAGCTCTTAAAGTTATATCTCCTAAATTCCCAATTGGAGTAGCAATTACATATAACATAATTTTTAATTATTAATTCTTAATTATTAATTAAATTGTCTAATAACTGCCACTACTTTACCTCTAATTTCTACATCTGTCACATAAATAGGGGACATGGTTGTATTAGCTGGTTGTAACCGAATTCGACTAGCTTCTCGGTAATATCTTTTTAAAGTTGCAAATCCATTTTTCAAAACTGCCACCACAATATCACCATTATTAGCATTTTTTTGTTCTTTAACCACCACATAATCACCACTCAAAATTCCATCATCAATCATCGAATCTCCCTTGGCCCGTAAAACAAAAGATTGATCACCAGGTCGTACCAGATTGGAATTCACTCCAATCGTCGCATTTGGGTCCGTATATGGCTCAATTGGCTCACCACAAGCAATAAAACCCAAAACTGGTAATTCCACAAATGAAGCAGCTATTTTTTCTGTTTCTAATTTTTCTTTTTCTAAAACTTCAATCCCTCGAACTGCTCCCTTATATCTTCTAATTAATCCTTTTTTTTCTAAAACCGCCAAATGTTCATGGACCGTCGCCAATGAAGACAAGTCAAAATGTTGAGCGATCTCAGTTAGTGTTGGAGCATATCCATATTTTGAAATGATTTGCTCAATGTAATCTAAAATTTCTTTTTGTCTTTTGTATAAAATTGTTGCCATGAACCAATGATACGCGAACAATACCCGAAGTCAATGACCCAAAACTTTATAAACTTTTAACTTAATAACTTGATAAACTAATTTATCTCTATGTTCTTATTTTTTTTAATTGCTTTTTCACTATTATCAGCAAATTTCACCCATGCTGCCAATGAATTTAAAACTCAACAAAAAATAACTTATCAAATCAATAACCAAGGCGACGCCACCATTACTCAAGAAGTTCAATTAATCAATAATTATTCCGAAATTTATCCCACCAATTATCAATTAGTTTTATCTGGACCAGCCTTAGAAAATGTCACTGGTACCGACAGTAAAGGAAACATTGTTCAAAAAATCGAACATCAAGACGATCTTAATACTATTACTATTAAATTCAATGACAGTAATTTAGGTAAAGATAAAATTACTAAATTTAATTTAAATTACACTATTCCCAAATTAGCTACTCAAAAGGGGAGTATTTGGGAAATTCCTATTCCTGAAAATAAAAATATAATCACCACCGACACTAACGAAATAACCGTTTTAGTTCCCAGTTCTTTTGGTAATCTTTCTTTTTCTTCATCAAATCCCAAAAATTCCATTCCTCTAAACCAACAAACTCAAATTTTTTTTAGTAATAACAATCAAAAGATTTTTTTAATTTTTGGTAATTACCAACTTTTTGATTTTAATTTTAAATATTTTTTAGAAAATACCACCAACCAATCTCAAATTATTGAAATCGCCATTCCACCCGAAACCGATAATCAAAAAATTATTTATAAAGAAATATCCCCAAAACCTTTTAATATTAGAGTTGATGGTGATGGCAACTGGTTGGCTCAATACAAATTAACGTCAAATCAAGAATTGGAAATTAATGTTTCTGGTCAAGCTAAAATTATTCCCAATAATATCAATGCTTCAATTAATAAAGATGATTATTTAATAGACCAAAAATATTGGCCAGTTAGCGACTATTCTATTAAACAAATTGTTGCCTCTCTTAAAACTATTAAAGATATTTACGATTACACCGTCCGTACTTTGAATTATGATTACGATTCTGTTAACGCTTCCCAACGTAAAGGCGCCTTAGACACTTTACTTTCACCAAATTCATCAATTTGTACCGATTTTACAGATCTTTTTATTACACTTGCCCGAGCCAAAGGTATTCCTGCTCGCGAAGTTCAAGGTTTTGCTTATACTAATAATTCCAAAATAAAACCTGTCAATATTAACGCTGATGTTCTTCATGCCTGGCCTCAATATTATGATTTTGACAAACAAGCCTGGATTTCAATCGACCCCACTTGGGAAAAAACTACCAATGGTGTCGATTATTTTAAAGATCTCGACCCAAATCATTTTGCTTTTGTCTTTCATGGCCTTGACAGTGAAAACCCGGTTCCCCCTGGTGGTTATAAAAATAATCACAATATTAAAACTGTTAAAGTTGAATTTGCCACTCAAGAATTATCCGCCAATTACGATAATCTCGAAATTACTTCTATTAATAAAAAAATTTACCAGCCCACCGTTATTAAAATTTTCAATCAAAATAATAATTCCGTCTCTAATTTAGAGATTAACGTTTCCGGTTTAAATTGGCAACAAAAAATCCCCATCTTGCCTCCATTTTCATCTGTTGAAATAGCTATACCTAATTACCCATTTTTAAAAGTTTTTAATCCTACTAATCGAAATATAAATATTAAAGTCGCATCTTTAAACACCAACTCTAACCAAATTTCCATTTCCAATCCTAAATATTATCTAAATTTAATCATTTTGATTGGCTCAGTCATCACTTTTTTAGGTCTGGGCGGTATAATAATAACCAGTAGCAAAAAACATAAAAAATGAAAAAAATACTTCGCTATATTATTCTTTTTACTTTCTCTCTAATTACTGCCAATCAGATTTGGCATAATTTATCTTTTAATCAAATTCCATTCACCATTATTAAAGTAGCCGCCATTTTAACTCTTTTTGAGCTTCTTCTTAAGCCAATAATTAAAATTCTTCTGATTCCCATCAATATTCTAACTTTAGGCTTATTCAGGCTAGTCATTGACACTTTAGGATTATATTTAGCCATCTTTTTTATTTCTGACTTTCAAGTAGGAAATATATACATCTCCAAGTATAATTACCAAATCAATAATTTTTGGGCCTTTCTACTAAGTTCCTTTACTATTGGTATAATCTTATATATTTATAATTCAATTTTGCACAAGAGCAAATCCAAAAAATGAAAACCTTTTTAATTATCACTCAAATAATTTTATCCATTCTTCTAAGTGCTTTAATTTTTCTTCAATCAAATGGTGATACCGAGTCTCAATCAAATATTCTTTCCTCCACTACTGTCGAAAAGAGGGGATGGGAAAAGGTTATGTTTAATTTCACTATCTTTGTCATTGCTCTTTTTTTAATTTCATCAATTATTCAAACTCTTTTATAAACAATCTTGTTTAATAAACTTCATTTTAAATTTGCCTATCTTTTCTCCTTTATAAAAAGGAGAATTTTGATTATTTTAATTGTGATTATTTCTGTTTTTTGCTCTGTTTTTTTTAAAAAAGAAATAATTAGTTTTATAAATCTCCCAATTTTTAAACAAGAAACAATCGGTCTCGAAGGAATTTACACTCTCAAAAAATTACCCGACGATGTTGCTAATCAAATTAGTTATGGTTTAACCGTCAATTCCAAAAACGACAAAGCAGTTATTTCTCCTATTGTTGAATCATTAAGTATTGAAAATGAAAACAAAGATTATATCTTTACTCTTAAAGATAATATTTTTTGGCATAATGGCAAAAAACTAATTGCTAGTGATATTAATTATTCATCTATTTCTGGTATCAATATTCATTTTTTAAGTGAAAACAAAATTAAAATTAGTATTGAAAAAGAATTTTCACCTATTCTTTCAGTTTTAAACAAACCTTTGTTTAAAAAAGAAATTATTGGTTTAGGCCAATATAAAATTAAAAAATATAATCTTCAAGAAGGTCATTTAAAAACTCTTTATCTTAGCCCTACTAAGGATAATCTTTCGCGAATAATTTACCGTTTTTATCAAAACGAAACTGATTTAATCAATGCTTATAAATTGGGCAATGTTGATCAAATAAAAATCAATTCTCTTCCTGAAGAATTGTCAAAATGGAACAATAGTAAAATAACTCAAAAAATAGAAACTAATGAAAAATATTCAGCCATCTTTTTTAACACTCAAAAAATTAGTAGCATTCAACTTCGTCAAGCCTTAGCCTATGCCACTCCTAAAACTAAAGATAAAAACGAAAGATGTTTAGGTCCAATTTCTCCAGAATCATGGGCATATAATTCTAATATCAAGGAATATTCATTTAATGCCACCAGGGCTAAAGAACTCTTCGAGAATAATGAAATTGATTCTATTAATTTAATTGTTGGTGATCGAAGATTATTATCTGTCGCCGAAGATATTAAAAAATCTTGGGAAAGTATTCTTGGTTTACAAACTAATATTACTATAACTAATCAAATTGATACCAAAAATTTTGACGCTATATTAACTTACGGCAGCATTCCTCACGATCCAGATCAATATCTTTTTTGGCATTCTACCCAAATTGGAAAAAATAATTTGACCAAACTTAATGATTCTCGCATTGATAAACTTTTAGAAGATGGTCGTTTTGCTATTAGTCAAATAGAAAGAAAAGAAATTTATCAAGATTTTCAAAAATACCTACTAGAAGAATCACCAGCCATCTTTTTGTCTTATCCTGATATCTATACCATTACTAGGGTAAGGAAGTAAAATACTTTATGACAGAAGAAAATAAAAAACCAGACTATATCGGAAACGTTATTGTTTTTATTTTACTCGGGCTGTTAACTTATGCCGGATATTTATCTTACAAAAGCATTGATTGGGATGTTTTAAAAAGAATAGAAGCAGAACCATTAATTCTTCCAACTCCAATTCCTTCTATTTCAGCCACCGAATCCGCCCAAATTGCCCCAACCTCTACTGCCACTTCCCCCGCCACTAAAAAATAAACATCAAAATCCTTTAACTGGTTTTTGTAATTTACCTAAAGTTTTTATTTCCAATTTGCACACAAAATTATATATTTTTTGAATCTCATTTCTGATAAAATCAATATCTTGACCCTCTCTTTTTAGTTCACCTAACACTAATTTAATTGATTTATCATAATCATTTTTAAAACTTTTATTAATATCGTTCCAACAAATATCTTTTAAAATATCCAAAAGTTTTTTTTCGTAAGGGATTTTATTAATCGACATTAAATAAGCAATCATCGGGTAACTTAGGGAATATGTGTAATAAGCTGAATTATCATTAGACATAATCCCGCCATTTATTGGATCATATTGGATATCATAAAATTTATCACCAGCAAAAGAATAACATTTGGCATTGTTCCCATTTATTTCAATTCTGTCATCAGCAATTGCTGTCAATGCTTCGTAAATTTTAAAGATGTGTGGTTTTTTCCAAATCATAGGCTATTATATCTTGTCCCAACCCTATTTTGTTGCCCCGCATGGATTCGAACCACAGTACTCAGCTCCAAAGGCTGATGTCCTACCATTAGACGACGGGGCATTGTTATTCAATGCTTGACCCCTAGTCCCTTTAGGGACGACGGGGCATTGTTATTTCAATGCCTTAAGACTTCGATATTTTATCCTATTTTTAAAGCTAATTCAATGTTACTTTACTATCACATTTTCAAAATATTTTTTAAAAATATTTTCTGCCTTAGAAATCATTATTTTATCTGGTGGAAGAACATTTTTTAATTTATATTCCATTTCTAATTCTTTATATTTATAAACTCCAAGTGTGTGATAGGGGAGTATTTCCACTCTTTCAATATTTCTATAATTCTTAAAAAATTCTCCCCATCTTATTAAAAAATCTTCACTGTCATTCCATCCAGGTACCAAAACATAACGAAGCCACATTGACTTTCCTGATTTTTCCCTAAATTCGGCCATTTCTAGAACATTTTTATTACTCACACCTGTCATTTTTTTATGCCATTCATCATCAATGTGTTTTACATCTAAAATTAGCAAATCAGTTTTTTGATAAAGTTTTTTAACCTCATCACTAACAACAAGTCCATTTGTATCCAAAGCTGTATGAATTTTTCTTTTATTAAGTTCTCTAAAAAGTTTATTTAAACTTTTTGATTGCAATGTTGGTTCGCCTCCAGAAATAGTCACTCCACCATTATCTCCAAAATATTCTTTTTCCTTTTCCACTATTGCCAAAATTTCCTTTCTTTTTTTTAAAGTACCACCATTGCGAGTTAATAAATCTGGATTATGACAATACAAACAACGCATATTACACCCCTGTAAAAAAACTACCATTCTAATACCCGGTCCATCTTGTGCCCCAAAAGTTTCAATTGAATGTACTCTCATAATAATTACATTGATTCAAAAAATGTTCTCGATAAAACTTCTTGTTGCTGTTCTCGTGTCAATTTTACAAAATTCACAGCATATCCAGAAACACGAATCGTCAATTGAGGGTAGTCTTCTGGATGCTCCATGGCTTTTAATAAAGTACTTTTATCCATAACATTAACATTCAAATGATGACCATTTTTTTTAAAATATCCATCAAGCAATTTCATCAAATTATTTTGTTGTTCTTCAAACGTTCCACCTAAAGTTTTAATAGTGGTCGAAAAAGTGTTTGAAATACCGTCTCGAGCATTTTCATAACTCAACTTGCTCACTGAATTTAAAGAAGCAATTGCTCCGCAAGTATCACGACCATGCATTGGATTAGCTCCTGGGGCAAAGGGCATACCTTCTTTTCTACCATCAGGTGTTGCGCCGGTTTTATGTCCATAAACCACATTTGAAGTAATTGTCAAAATTGACAAAGCTGGTTTAGCATTACGATAAATATGGTATTTTTGCAATTCTTTATTAAAAAAGTTCAACACTTCTTTGGCAATATTATCAACTCTATTATCATCATTTCCGTATTTTGGATATTCACCATTAATTTCAAAATCAGTAGCTATTCCCTGATCATTCCTGATTGGTTTTACTCTTGCATATTTAATGGCCGACAAAGAATCAACTGCCACCGAAAAACCAGCTATTCCAAAAGCCATAACTCTTTTAACATCAGTGTCTAACAAAGCCATCTGGGCTCTTTCATAATAATATTTATCATGCATGTAATGAATTACATTCATAATATTCACATAATTTTCAGCCAAAAACTTCAACGTTTTTTTATATCTTTTCAATACTTCTTTGTAATTTAAATATTTTCCACCAACTGCATCTACATCTAAAATTTTAATACCACTAATCTCATCTGCCCCTTCATTGATAGCCAATAACAAAGCTTTAGCAATATTACATCTGGCTCCAAAAAATTGCATTTGTTTTCCTGTCTCCAAAAGCGATACACAACAACTAATTCCATAATCATCAACTCCTGAAACTTTTTTCATCAAATCATCATTTTCGTATTGAATTGAAGAAGTATCAATCGATACTTTTGTACAAAATTCTTTAAATGGTTTTGGTAAATTTTGCGACCAAAGAACGGTTAAATTCGGTTCTGGTGATGGTCCTAAATTATAAAGTGTTTGTAAAAATCGATAAGTTGTTTTGGTTACTTTATGTTTTCCATTTATCCAACTTCCACCCAAAGATTCAGTAATCCAAGTCGGATCACCCGCAAACAAATTATTGTATTCAGTTGTTCTCAAATGTCTAACCAATCTTAATTTAATAATAAATTGATCAATTAATTCTTGTGCCTGTTCTTCTTTTATTTTGCCATCTTTTAAATCTCTTTCAATATAAATATCAAAAAAATTACTAACATTACCCAAGCTCATTGCCGCCCCATCATGTTCTTTTATTGCCGCTAAATAAGCCAAATAAGTCCATTGAATTGCCTCTTGAGCTGATAATGCTGGCCTACCGATATCAAAACCATAAGATTGAGCCATCACTTTCATCATTTCCAAAGCTGTTATTTGTTCACTAACTTCTTCACGCAATCTGATAAGTTCATCACTCATTTCTCCAACCAATAGTTCTTTATCTTCTTGTTTTGCTTCAATTAATTTATCAACCCCATACAAAGCGATTCTTCGATAATCACCAATAATTCTTCCCCGAGCATAAGCATCAGGTAAACCAGTTAAAATCCCAGTTTTTCTTAATCGACGCATTTCTTCAGTATAAGCACTAAAAACACCATCGTTATGGGTTTTTCTGTATTCAGTAAAAATCTTAATAATTTCTGGGGAGACTTTTTTTCCATTTTCCTCACAAGCATTTATTACTATCCTTATTCCACCTGCTGGTTTGATAGCTCTTTTTAACGGTTCATCAGTTTGTAATCCAAAAATAATTTCCAAATCTTTATCAATATATCCCGGTTCATGACTAGTAATATCTGAAACAGTTTCAACATCAATATTTAAGACCCCACCCTTTTCAATTTCTTTTCTCAAAAGTTTTTTAACTTTACTCCAAAGCTTTTTGGTTTTTTCGCTTGGACCAACCAAAAAAGTACTATCTCCATCATAAGCAGTTATATTTTGAAAAACGAAATCTCTAACATTAATTGAGCAGGTTTCTTTCATGTGCCGATGGAGGGACTTGAACCCCCACACCTTGCGGCATACGCACCTCAAGCGTACGTGTATACCAATTTCACCACATCGGCAAAAAAAATTTTACGTGGCCACTGAGGGACTCGGACCCCCGACATCTTCGATGTAAACGAAGCGCTCTA
>CAZOQV010000014.1:0-17766 GCA_964582365.1 uncultured Gammaproteobacteria bacterium
AGTTCGACGAGCTGCACATAAAAAAGTCTTAAAAGCCGCAAAAGGTTTTTGGATGTCTCGCCACAAAAAATATAAAGTTGCTCATGAAGCTGTCATGCATTCTGGCATGTACGCCTTCAAAGGTCGCAAACTTCGACGCCGAGATATGCGTCAAGTATGGATTACTCGTTTAAATGCTGCTTTAAAACCATTTGAGGTTAGTTATTCTGCTTTCATTAAAATGATGAAAGATAAAAAAGTTGAACTAAATCGAAAAATGTTGTCTGAAATTGCTATTAGCGACAATTCTTCATTTAAGTCCATTATTGAATTTATAAAAAAATAAGGGGACTTATTTTTAAAAAAAATTAAAAGCCCCTGAAAAGGGGCTTTTTTTTGATAAATAGGTCTAAATTTGAACCGCAGGGCCAAATTTTGCCTATTTATCAAACTCCGATTTATCGGAGTAATTTGTTAAAATAACCTATGAATCAAAACTTGGAAACCATTAAAAATCAATACCAAGAAAAAATCTCTAACCTTAAAACTGATAAAGAATTAGAAGCTCTAAGAATCGAACTCTTTGGACGTAATGGTTTAATCAATGATTTATTTTCCAAAATCAAAGAAATTCCTAATGAAGACAAAAAACAATACGGCGCTGATCTTAATCAACTCAAAACCGAATTAGAAGAATTATTAAAAAATAAATCTAATTCTGTAGAGACGTTTTGCAAAACGTCTCTACTTAAAAATCTACGATCTAATATCTACGATCTCCCCAAACTGGGCCACTTACATCCTGTCACCCAAACCGAACGCCAACTAAACGAAGTTTTCCGAAAATTAGGATTTTCCATCTATAATGGCCCAGAGATTGTTGCCGATGAATTTAATTTCACTCGATTAAATGTTCCCAAAGATCACCCAGCTCGTGACATGCAGGATAGTATTTACATCAAAGAACCTGAATATCTGCTTCGTACTCAAACTTCAGCTATTGAGTCTTATCTATTAGCTCAAAAAAATAAAGATTTACCCATTAGAGCGGCTTTTCCTGGTTCAGTTTTTCGCAACGAAAAAGTAAACCGTTCTAACCATTTTGTTTTTCATCAATATCAAGCTGTTGTTGTCGATAAAAATGTCACCATGAAAGATTTAATTGGTACTGTCGATTTAATGTTCAAAACTCTGTATGGACCAGATGTAGTGGTTCGTTATCATGCCAAATACTATCCAGAGGTTGAACCAGGAGTTGGTCCAGATATGCAATGTTTCAGTTGTCATGGAATCGGTTGTCCACTTTGTAAATACGCTGGTTGGATTGAAATGGGTGGCAGTGGCATGATTCATCCCAAAGTTTTAGAAGCCGCCGGCATTGATTCAAAAATTTGGTCCGGTTTTGCTTTTGGTATGGGTCTCGACCGTTGGACTATGGCTCAAAAAAATATCAAAGATATTAGAACCCTAATGGGTGGAAATTTAGCCTACAAACCAAACGAATTATGAAACTAATATATTCTGAATTAAAAAAATTTTTACCCGATTTATCTGTCGAAGCACAACAACTTCGTGATGATTTGACCATGATTGGCCATTTCACTAATTTTTTTGAAGAAATTGATAATGAAATTGTTTTTGATTTAGATATTAAAGTTAACAGGGGAGATTGCCTCGGCTACTACGGTCTCGCTCGCGATCTTTCTGTTTTTTATGATTTTCCTCTTCAAAATTTATCCAAAAATATAGATAATTCCTCTAATAATAAATTACCAATAAAAGTAACTACCAATAATGTTAAAAGAGTTATGGCAATAAAATTGTCAAACTTAAAAAACTCTACTTCTCCAAAATGGCTCCAAACATTTCTAAAATGTCATAACACTAAATCTATCAATACTCTCGTTGATCTAACTAACTATATTATGTTTTTATACGGTATTCCTTGCCATGCCTTCGACACTGCCAAATCTACCGACAATTTAATTTGGGAAATGAATTCCAAATTTAAAAAATTCATTAGTCTCGACGGTTCTAATTTAATTCTCGATAATAAAATTTTAATGGTTAATAACCCAGATAAAGCCCTTAGCCTTAGTTTTTGGGGAGGGGAATCCTGTGCTATTGATTTAAACACCGCCGAAACTATCATCGAACTAGCTGTTTATGACCGTGCCACTGTCCGTCAAAACAGTCGCCAATTAAAATCTGTTACCGAAGCCAGTGTTCGACTTGAAAAAGATCTCGATCCTGAATTAATCCCAATCGCTTTTAATCATCTTGTTAATTTAATTTTAGAAAATTGCGACGGTCAAATTAATTCCCAAATCTTTGATTATTATCCTCAACCACAAATACTGCCTCAAATTGAATTTGACTTAAAAAAACCGTCTTTAGTTGCCGGTATTGATATTCCTGTTGATTTTTCTTTTGATGTTTTAAAAAGACTAGGATCTACGATCAACGATCTATCATCTACTATCTCAATTATTCCGCCCAGCATTCGTAAAGACATTACTATCGAAGCTGATCTTGTTGAAGAAGTAGTTCGTTTTTGGGGTTATCAAAAAATTCCTAAAAATCAGCCATTAGCTTTTAAAGAAGTTAAAGACATTACTCCCAAAGAAATTTATTTAATCGAAAATATCAAAGATAAACTAGTTCAATTAGGCTACGATGAAGTTTTAACCTGGCCTTTAGTAATAACTCCCTTTGATAAAAAAACTGTCGTCAAAACTCAAAATAGCATTAATTCTGAAGCCATTTATCTTCGCCAATCATTAATTCCATCTTTAGTTCAACAACTTGATCAATACAATCGTTTTAAATTACCAGAACCACAATTTTTTGAAATCGGTAAAATCTTTTCTAAAAAAGGGAATAAATTTGTCGAAAAAAATTCTTTGGGGATTTATAATCATGATAGAGATTCTCTTCGTAGAGACGTAGCATGCTACGTCTCTACTGGTAAAATAAAATTTGTTGATAATTTCGCTGAAATAATTCTCGATGATTTACCAAAACCAGACAAATATATTCCAAGTCAACAACAAAACAACGCTACCGAACTCTCTTCTCAAATAATCACCCTTGACGCTAATATCACTTTAGACACCAAAGAAGATCCAATTAAATTAATTGAAAAATATTCTCAAATTATCGGACCAGAATATCTTTGGAAGCTAATTATTACCGATATTTACCAAGATTTAAAAACTAATAAATATCGCTACACCTTCCAGGCCTCATATTTTAATTTAGACGATAAAACCGCCAAGTCAATTCATCTAAAAACGTTTGATTTACTCTAATTTTTTGTAAAAATACACACACAATGCGTATTAGCAGTCGCAGTTAACAACTGCTAAATGTATACTAAAATATAATTTTGTCTATCTTTACGCAATAATAATCACTCTTGATAAATTAATTATTTCAATTTAGATTGTTGGAACTAAAGTCGGAGTCAATATTGGATTTAAAGTTGGAGTTAATATTGGATTTATTGTTGGAACTAAAGTCGGAGTCGGAGAGACATAATCCCAAGGAGTATTCACTCCAATTCTCGTTTCCTTCTCAACCGTGTTTCCATCCTTATCGGTCGCTTTAAATTTAATTATATGAGGTCCATTAGACAAATTACTAATTGACGTCTCATATGGTTTTTCTGACCAAGTTTTATATTCTGATCCATCAATCCACATTTTGACTTCCGTTACTTTTTTATTTGAAGCAATCGTTACTTTAGTATTAAAATTAGTTGTAACGGTTGATTTATCACCAGGATAATCAATTGTCAGCGCTATTAGTCCACCACTCCTGCAATAACCCGTTGGTGGATAATATTTACCATTATCACTCTGTTCTAGAATCCATTTATCAATTCCAACTTGCCATCTATTTATTCCATCAGTTGAGATTGGATCATCTTCTTTAAAACTAAAGTATTCTTTATAATCGTAATTTCCATTGGCCACATCTTCCAAATTTGCCAACCCTGTTGCATCTTTACAAACTTTTAATTTCACATGAATTGGATCATCTATCGATGGTTGAGTTCCATCAATAAAATATTCTTTTTTGGAAGTAAAACCATCATGAGCTAGATACCCTGAAATAGCATCCACATCTAACTGAGTAATTCCATTCGGAATTGAAAAATCTTGTTTATTCCTTTTTGGCATTGCATAAACCATTATTTTCCTCCAAATTGGTGCCGCACCTGAAACACCAGAAGCTACTTTACCCATTTCACTATTATCATTATTTCCCACCCAGACAGTAGTTAATAAATTCGGTGTCCACCCAATTGTCCAATTGTCTCGTAAATCATTTGTAGTTCCAGTTTTTACTGCCACCTGATATCCAGAAATTTGTAGACTATTAACTGCTCCAAAAGTCATTGATCTCGCCGAATTATCCGATAAAATATTTGAAATAATAAAAGCTTCTTGTTCTGTCATAACTCTTTTGCCTTCTGGGGCTTTATACTCTTCCAAAACTCGACCATTACTATCTTCCACTTTTAAAATTCCAATCGAGTTCATACTAATTCCACCGTTAGCAAAAGCAGTATAAGCCGAGGCTAATTCAATCATTTTTACTTCAGCCCCACCTAAAGTTACTGCTAAACCAAATCTTGATAAATTTTTATCCGTTGGTTCTAACGTTTTTATTCCCATATTGTAGGCTAAATCCAACATATTTTTAACTCCAACTTTGGCCAAAATCTTTACCGCCACCGTATTAATAGAATTACCTAAAGCATTTCTTAATGATATTGGCCCTGTAAATTTACCAGTATAATTTTTCGGAGTATAATCTTTTTGCCCAGCTACACCAGGAAAAGTAACAGGTACATCCATAAACATAGTTGCCGCCGTCATTCCTCTTTGTAATCCAGCCAAATAAGTAATAGGTTTGATTGCCGATCCTGGTTGCCTTAAAGCCTGCGTCACTACATTAAAGTTACCTCCAGTTTTAGTTGAAAAATAATCTCTTGAACCCACCATTGCCAACACTTGACCGTTAGTTGGATCTAAAACTAGAGCGGCTCCATTACTTATTTTCAGTTTTTCCGATGCCTCAATTTGTTCACTAACTATTTTTTCAGCTTGTTGTTGTAATTCTAAATCCAGCGTTGTCGTAATTTTTAATCCACCGTTTTCAACCACATCTGTACCATATTTATTAGTTAATAATTCTTTAATCCAAAAAACAAAATGGGGGGCTTTAATTGTCGAATTTACACTCGCAAATTTATAATTTTTTACCTCTTCCATTGTCAAATCTACCGTTGCTTGATCAATATAACCATCTTCTTTCATTCTATTTAAAACATGTTGGGTTCTATTAAAATAAGCCGTTGGAGTACTAGAATAAGGAGAATAAACACTTGGTAATTGCGGTAGTCCCGCCAAAATCGCACATTCAGCCAAATTTAAATCTTTCACCGCTTTGCTAAAATATTGTTTAGCAGCTGGTCCAACTCCCCAAGAATTTCCACCATAAGGAGCTTCATTTAAATACATTGATAAAATTTCGTCTTTACTATATTTAGCATCAATCTGAATTGATAAAATAACTTCTTTAATTTTTCTGGTCAACGATCTTTCCGTTGTTAATAAAACATTTCTAGTCAATTGTTGAGTTAGAGTTGAACCACCAGTAACTTTTCTAAAATAGAAAGCATTCTTAATAATTCTAAGTGGAGTTAGTAAATCAATACCACGGTGGCTATAAAAACTTTTATCTTCCACTGCTACTGTTGCTTGCTTTAAATAATCAGGAATATCATTCACTGCCACTGGTTCCCTTATGGCATCATCATAAATATCATACAAAGGAACATCATTTCGATCATAAACTTTACTCGAATAACCAGTTTTTCTAACCACTTTAGTTGGTGAAGGCAAATCTTTTGAATACCAAACAAACAAAAAAATTATTGCCAATAATCCCATCGCCATCATAATTAAAATCACTTTAAAAAAATTTAGCCAAAATCTTTTACTTTTAATTCTCGCTTTAAAATTAGCTTTAAATTCCGATCTCGAATTTCCAAATTTAGAAGAAAATCTTCTTTTTATTCTCATAAGAAAATTTTTTATTTTTTGTTTCATTGCAAAAGAACCATTAATGGAGCCACTAAACTAGATAATAACAAAGCCAACATAGCCACAATTAAGATTGTTTTAACCACAGTTTTTTTCTTAATTCTCATAATCTAATCATAACATAAAATGACCATGCTTAAACCCATAAATAAATTAAAAACTTAGTAATTAAATAAAAATTGTATGCAAATTTACAATATTTTTGATATAATAAGATCGAGTAAGTACATTCACAATCTAGTAATCAAAACGAAGAAAGGAATATTAAAATGGATCTGGGGGATATTTTCAATCAAAGCATTTCTGACATCAAAGAACAACAAAAACAATCAAGAGGAGAACAGAAAGAGATTATTCAAAAGGTAGGTATATTTGAAATATTTGAATATCTTATTTCCAGGACAAATCTTCCTCTTGAAGATCAAACAAAAAGCGAAAGAGACATGACCAATATTTTAGTCAAAATTGCTCAAAAGATGATTTTTAAAAAATTTGGAGAGAATAAAAGTCCTTTAAAAAAAATGACCGTTGAAGAATTTAAAGGAGAAGAAAAAAATGATGTTTATCGTGTTGGTATTTTTGTCTATCTTGAAGGAGACGATGAGTGGGATGGATTTTGCGCACTAGTCCTAAACGCTTTAAGTTTTACAACATTTAATAAACACATAATTATCGCCAGAAATGACAACCATAGGCCTATTGTGTTTTCCTCAGAAACATCAAAAACAATCATCATTCACAAATTAATAAACCTTATTTTAAACAATGAAGGAGAACAGCTCTCGCCTAAATTTTGATTACAAAAAAACTCTAAGAGTATCTATTGACGCAAGTCAAAATCACCTATAGTGGTTGCCAAAAACTAGATACTCTTTTCCCTTTTTGTTAACCCAAATTAAACCCGAAAACTAAAGAAAAGTTTGCTATCATATTTTTATGAATAGCCTTTCTCAAATTCCCGGCGTTGGTCCAAAAATTATCGAAAAACTTAAACGTCTTAATATTAATTTGCCTCAAGACCTACTTTATCATTTTCCCAACCGCTACGTTGATTTTTCCCATTCTGTCAAAATAAACTCCATTTTGGAAAACGAAAATGTCACTATCACTGGTCAAATTTTAGACTTCAAAAATATCTTTACCCGTAATGGTAAAAATATCCAAAAAGCTATTGTTTCTGACAATACTGGAAAAATAGATTTAATTTGGTTTAATCAACCATATTTATCTAAGAATATAAAAACGGGGGATACACTGAGTTTTGCCGGTACTGTTTCTCTTTTCCAAAATAAAAAAACTATTATTGCCCCCGAATATGGTCCCCACAATACCGGCAAAATTATTGCTGTTTATCCCGAAACTAGCGGTCTTTCTTCAAAATGGTTTCGAAAAGTTATCCAAACTCAAATTCAAAATCTTTTAATTCCGATAAAAGAAACCTTACCTCCTGAATTAATTAAAAAATTTAAATTATTAGATTTAAAAACTGCCTTATTTCAAATTCATTGTCCTACTAATTCCCAAATTTTATCCCAAACCAGAAATCGTTTAGCCACTGAAGAAATTTTATCATTACAAATTAAGTCCCATCTGTCCAAAAAAGACTGGCTAAAAAACACCCCTAAAACTAAAATAAAAATTACTAAAGCTATTGATAAAAAAATTAAAGAATTAATTAAACTTTTACCATTTAAATTAACCGATTCTCAGGATAAAGTTTTAGCTGAAATTTTTTCCGATCTCGCTAATCCTAATCAAGTAATGAACCGATTGCTTCAAGGTGATGTTGGTTCTGGCAAAACTATTATTGCCTTACTTTCCTGTTATTTATCTCATCTAAATAATTCTCTTTCAGTTTTAATCGCTCCAACTGAAATTTTAGCTAATCAACATTATCAAAATTTTCAAAGCATTTTAAAAGATAAAAACATTCCCATTTTTCTAATGACTGGCTCCAAAAAAGTTGATCTTAAAAAGATACCTAAAAATGCAATAATTATCAGTACTCACGCCATAATCTATAAAAAAGATAATTTAAAAAATAAAATTTCACTTCTTATTATTGACGAACAACACAAATTTGGTGTTAAGCAACGATCATTCTTAAGTTCCTCAATCAAATTACCTCATTGTCTAACGATGACTGCGACTCCAATTCCTAGAACCATTAGTTTAACTCTTCTTGGTAATTTAGATATTTCCATTATTGACACTCTTCCTCAAAATCGACTTCAAATTAAAACATTTTTAGTTCCTGATCATAAAAAATCCGATTGTTATAAATGGATAGAAGCTGAAATTAAAAAAACTGGTTGTCAAGCCTTTATTGTTTGTCCTTTTATTGATATTTCTGAATCCATGGCCAGTGTTAAATCAGCCGTCCAAGAATTTGATCACTTATCTCACGATATTTTTCCAAATTTAAAATTAGGTCTAATTCATGGCAAAATTAAATCAATTGAAAGAGAAAAAATAATTAAGCAATTTCAAGAAAATAAATTAAATATTTTAGTGACCACTCCCATCATTGAAGTTGGTGTTGATATTCCCAATTCTTCCATCATTATTATTCAATCAGCTGATCGTTTTGGTTTGGCTCAACTTCACCAACTCAGGGGTCGAGTCGGCAGGGGGCATCAGCAAAGTTATTGTTATCTTTTTACCGAATCTACCAACCAAAAAGCTATTAATCGCCTTAATTTTTTAGAAAAAAGTCATAACGGTTTAAAAATTGCCGAATATGATTTAAAAACCAGAGGACCGGGAGAAGCTTTTTCCACTATCCAGCACGGTTTTCCCTCTTTAAAAATTGCCAATTTTTCCGACACAAAATTAATTAGTTTCAGCCAAGAAATTCTAAAAGAACTTATTTCTCATTATCCAAATTTTAATTTATCTCAAATCACTTCCGAAAACATTAGTTCAGAATCAATAATAAATAACTAAATTTTTTATTCAAATCCTCTCTGTCTCTCCCGCCACTGCGGAATCGACATCTCCCCTTAACAAAGGGAGAAGTTTTTCTAAAACTTTATCAAAATTATTTAAAACTTCATCATTAGTAAATCTAATAGTTTTAATGTTTACACTTTTTAAATATTGATCTCTTAATAAATCATAATTCTTCTTTTCATTATGTGAATCTCCGTCAATCTCAATGGCTAACAACAACTCTCGACAATAAAAATCCAAAATAAATCTAAACACTGGTTTTTGTCTAATAAATTTAAATTTATTTTTTCTTAAATATCTCCACATTACATATTCTGCTTTTGTTGGATTATTTCTATTTCTTCTTGATAAGACTCTTAATTCTTCCAAATATCTAAGATGACCTTTTTGAGTTACATAATTATACTCAGTAATTTTCATTACAATAATTTATATCAAAATTATCTCCCTTTGTTAAGGGGAGATACCGGTTTATCCGGAGAGAGGATTAAAACGAAAGGCAGGTAGATTAAAACAACAAAAAGGAGCTTTAATTAAATATTAGAAATTTATTATTTTTCTGATACAATACTTCCATGACAGCAGTACCAAAACATTGGCCTTCAAGTCGCCGACAAGGCAGCCGAAGAGCTACTCAAACTGGCCCTAAAATAGCCAAAACCGTAAATTGTAAACATTGTGGACAGCCAAAAATGGCGGGTTTTCAATGTCCTAATTGTAAACAGTGAAAAACAAATTTGATCCTCGCCATCTAAAAAGAATTAAAAATGTCCAAGCTTTATTTGCTTGGGATTGTGGCGGTTTTGAAACAAAAACTGAAGAATTTGACGATATTGTTAAAGTTATTCCTGAAATTAATAAAACCATCCAAGAAAACGCCCCAAAATGGCCACTCGATAAAATTAACAGAATTGATTTAAGCGTCTTAAGATATACTTTTTGGGAATTATTTTATTTAAAGAAAAATCCACCCAAAGTTGTTATTGATGAAGCCGTCGAAATTGCTAAAGAATATGGCACTGAAACCAGTTCCTCTTTTGTTAATGGTGTTATTGGTAGTGCCATTAAAAAATCTAATCTAGATGTTAACCAGGAATCAGAAAAAGAAAATGAATCAAAACTTTAAAGATCTCCAAAACAAAATTGGCTACACTTTCAAAGATGAAGGTAAATTGATTCAGGCACTTCAACATCGTTCCTATTTAAATGAAAACCGTAGTCAAAATCTACAATCAAATGAAACTTATGAGTTTTTAGGCGACTCTATTCTTGAGTTTTGGATTTCTGTTAAACTTTTTAATCAATTTCCTAAATTAAATGAAGGAGATTTAACCAATCTTAGGGCTTTAATTGTCTGCACTGAAAATTTAGCCATAACTTCAATAAAATTTGAAATATGTGATTTTGTTTTACTTTCTAAAGGTGAAGAAAGACATAATGGACGAAACAATCATTCAATTTTAGCCGATACCTTTGAAGCTATTCTTGGATCAATTTATCTTGATGGTGGTCTTGATCCTGCTTTCAAATTTTTAGAAAAAACCCTAAACGACAGTATTTCTGAGCTGTCACAAAAAAAAGTTTATAAAGATCCAAAAAGTCTTTTTCAAGAAATTGCTCAATCAAAGAGGGGAATCACTCCCAGATATCAAACAGTCAATGAATTTGGACCTGATCATTTAAAAGTTTTTGAAGTCTCTGTCTTTCTAAATGATGAGCTTATTGCCACTAGCACTGGTAATTCTAAACAAAAGGCTGAAGAAGATGCTTCAATTAAAGCTATCCAAATCCTCAATAATCTTGTATAATCCACCATATGCTAAAAATCAAACTTGCTCCTCATGGCAAAATTCATCAAATTACTTACAGAATCGTTGTGGCTCAAGACCGCAGTAAATTAAACGGTCCAACCATCGACGAATTAGGGTTTTATACTCCCCAGACTAAAGTCCTTGAAGTTAATAAAGAAAAATTAGCTGATTGGCAAAAAAAAGGTGCTCAAGTTACCTACGGAGTTGATCGTCTTTTAAATCCTGATAAATATCCTAAAAAAGTAAAACCAAAGGTTGAAAAAGAAAAAATTGAAAAAGTAGCAGAAGTTAAAACCGAAGAAGCTCCAGTTGAAGAACCAAAATCAGAATAATTATTAGAAATTAGAAATTAGAAATTTTATTTATGAATACCATTAAAGACACTTTAGAATATATTATTAAAGCTATCGTTCCAGATTCTACCGATATTATTATTAATGATTCAGAAGAAAACGGTCTAATTATTTTTGAAATCGATGCTCCATCTGAAATTATTGGAAAAATTATTGGAAAAGAAGGTAAAATAATAAAATCAATTCGAACTATTCTAAATCTTTCCTATCCTACCACTCGTTTTCTTCTTAAAATTAAAGACTAAAAGGATTTTCTCTTTGGTATTGCTTAAATTCTGATATTTGACCATCTGTATTTTCTTCTATTTTGGAAAAACTACTTATTTTTTCCACCAAAGCAGATTCATCACTAGAAAGAATTAAATCACTTAAAGCAATATTACTTGTGTCGATATTTGTCTCATCACTAATATAATAAGAAGAAACCGACAACTTTAAAATAGAATAATTTTTAGATGTACTTATATCGTATTTATCAATAAATAAGATTGGCAAAGTTTTTTCCAAAGATAATACAAGGTCTAAGCTTTTATCTTTAGGTCCATATAATGTTAAATTAACTGGCAGCTTTTTCATATTCTTTATAGAAGTTGTTTCTTTTTCTTCTGCCTTAATCTCACCTGGTGTTAAAGAAAAACTCTCCAATTGATAATCAAAGTTACTTGCTACTTGTCTTATTATCTCCACCAACAAATAAGATTTTTTATTTCTTAAAACTGCATTGTCTAAATATTCAGCATTTTTTTGCAATTCTTCAGAATCGACCGATGATAAATATTTAATTTGTTCAGTTACCTTAGCCGTATTAGCTTTAACTGTATCAATCTTTTGTTTTACAGTTCCAATTTGATTCACTTTTGGTATTAAAACCAATTGTAAACTGATGAAAAAAAGTACCAATAATCCAACCGGAGGTAAAAAAAGAGTCAACAAAGATTTTTCCAATCCAAAAATTTTGTCTGGTAACTTTAAGAAATCTTTACTCATATCAAATTAACCTCCATTTCAAATGACCAACTATTAGAATTAATCATTATTGATGTCAAATTAGCTGAACTAAAATCAGGATACAAGCCACTATTGATATCTTTGACTTTGTCCTCAATATAATCCATGTCTAATCCATTTGTTAAAACACCCTCTAATAAAAATTGTTTTTTGTTTTTTATTTCAAAATTTTCTAAAGTTATATTTTCTGGGAAAAAATCCATTATTTTTTTAATTAAAGAACCGTATTCAAATCTTTCTTTTAAAACCTGTCCTACTAATTTAGCTTGGTATTTATTTTTTTTACTCAAAATAACACTTGTTGCTAATGATTTATAATTATTTAAAGTTTTAGTACTTTTAGCCTCTGTTTGTTTTAGTAAAAAATTATTTACTCCTAACCAGCCAAAAATAATTACAGCTGATAAAATCCAAAAACTTAAAAAGGCAACCATCACTAAATTAATTATCTTTTTAAGTTTAATTTTAGCCGCCTGAAACTTTGCCATCGATGGTAGTAAATTTAATCCTTCCTTCATATTAAGCTCCTTAAAGCCAATCCAACTGCTAACGAAAATCTACCTCCATCACTAGCTAAATTAACCGCAGTTTGAGTTTTGGTTGTATCAATATTAATGAAGGGTTGTAAAACATGAACTTCAATTCCTAGTGTTTTTGTTAGTTCTTCAGCCATGCCCGGCAAAGTAGCTCCACCACCAGTCAAAACTAAAAGTTCGGCCGGCTTGCCAATATCTTCATTATATAAAGCCAGTGTTTTTCTTATTTCTTCACTTATATCATTAAAAACCGGCATAATTGCCGCTCTTATTTTTCCTTCTAGTTCACTTTCTTTCATTCCATAAGCTTTTTTATATTCTTCAGCCGAAGCCATATCTAAACTTAAATTTAAAGAGATTGCTCTAGTTAAAGATTCTCCACCAACCGACAAAACTCTAGCAAAATAAACATTATTTTTATTTACACTAAAAACATCTGAATTTTTTTCACCAATATCAACTGCCACAATTCTTTCCACCATGGGCATTCCTAATTTTAAAACTCGTCTTAAAGCCAAAGAAGGGGATTCTAAAGATAACAATTCCAACCCAATTGATTTAAATAATTTAAGATAATTGCTTATTAAATCATTTTTAGCCGCAATTACAAAAATAGACAATCTTCCCACCTCATCTTTTTCTATTATTTCATAATCTATTAAAACTTCATCCAAAGGGTAGGGGACAAATGTCTCAGCTTCAAAGCGTAAAGCATCCATAATCTCACTATCTTTAAGTGGAGGCAGTCTGACAAGCCTGCTTACAACTTCATCTTCTGGCAAGCTTACCACCACTTGTCTGCCCTTTATTTTTAAATCATTTAATAAGCTTTTTATTGATTTACCAAACACCGTCGAAAATCTATCTCTATTAACTTCTTTTTTTTCCGCTTTAGGTAGTTTAATTTCGCCAATTGATTCCAAAACAATCTTAGAATTTTCATTGGAAAGACACGCAATCTTTACCGTATTTTGACTAATATCAATACCCACAATGCTACTCATATAAATTAAGTATATAGATTTTTAGTCGAAGACTCAAGCCTTTACCGAATCACATTTACTGCCGTTATTGCTTCCATAAAAAATAAAGGAATTTGATAAATATATCTTGTTTTAACTTGAGTTTTAACTCCACTATTAGTGACTCCAGTCGAAGTTAATTCTTCACCTTGTTGTGGAAAGTTACTGTTTCCAGACAAAGTTAACTTTGTACTTTGGCCAATTGGGGTAACTGAAATTAAGAGAGGGTTACCCAATAAATTTATAGTTAAAGAAGAACCACTACTGGAAGTAAAACCATTAACAACAGTTCCGCCATTATAGTCATAACCGAATCTTCCAACTTTATAAACGCCACCTTCAATATAAAAATAATCTATTTTTAAAGCACCTTTGTAACCTGTATCAAAACTTAAAGTAACAGTAGCACTATTGTAATAAGTTGCTCCAATATCACCATTACTATTGTGGTTAACCAACCAAAATAATTGATTAGAGTTAGAAATCACTTGACCCTCCGAAGTAATACTTCTACTACCACCGATTGCCGTCGAAACCACTGTCGCCCCACTGCCTTCAGTACTATAATTAGCACCTCCATTATTTAAATAGTTATTAATTCCTGATTCTGCCGTGTTAAAAGCTTCCTTTAATAATTCTTCATCTGTCTCAATTTTAGTGTCTGTCACCGTCTGCTTAGAAGCCGAAATACCCAATGTTAATAAAATAGCCGAAGCCAAAAGAACAATAATAGCTACTTGTCCCTTATTTTGTTTATTGTTTTTCATTTTATTATTTATTATTTTTATTTAATATTTTTTCTACGATCTATCATCTAAGATCTAGTTACCCCATTGCCAATTAGATAAAATTTGAGCTACTTTACCTGGAAGTTTAAACATAAGTTCTGGATTATAATTAACTTTTACTGATGGAGCCAAATTATTTTTTGATCTGGTAACAAAATCACGGCCAGAAAAATTAATTGTATTAGAAGCAAAGAGACTACCATTAAAGATTAATGGATTATCATTGGCTCCAATTGCTGTAATACTATTAGCTACTAAAATACCATCAACTCGGGTTACGTTTTGATTAACAGTAATATTACCACCAACAATAATCATTAAGAAATTTCCAGGATTAATAGTTTTATTGTTTTCAATAGTTAAATTACCAGTAACAAAATAAATACCAGTGGTCCCAATATCAGCAATATTCTTATTGCCAGTCAAAATCGTTCCAATTCCATTTTTAACAAAATATTGGTTATAGAAATAACTATAATTTTTATTAACATCAGTCAATTTGGCATTAGTATTAGGAGCATCAACACTACCATAATACCAAGATTGAAAACTTCCTAACCCAGTATTAGAAATTTTAGGAGCTGATGCTAAACCACTAAGACTAATTTTACAATCATTAACACAAGTAACTGGAATTTGATTAATAATTTTATTATTACTAAAAACTCCACCACTGCTCACTTGCCACCAAGGGTCTTGATCAGCAACTCCAATAAAATCAGCTGTAACTGATGGATTACTATCATAAGGATTTACAGGGGGATTATTAGCTAAATTAACAGTACTTTGACAGATATTCAAACCGTTTACCTTCATTGATAAATCAGTAACAGCGAAACCAGAATTAAAAGCATAACCATAATTTTTTCCCCAAATTAGTGAATTAAGTCCACTAGTATAAGAACTAGGTTGAGTTATTGCCATAGATTTATTGCCACTAGCATCAACAAAAGTTAGATTAGTAAAATTGATACTTTCTGAAACTTTTTTAGCCGGATCAAGTGGATTTGAACAACCTTCTATACTGCCATCACTATTATCATAAATTGATCCACTTATTGGCACTTTACAATCCCAAAATTTAAAACTTCTAGAAGAACCAGAAACTGAATGGCTTGCCGAATCAACCACAGTCACTCCTAATGAATAAGTTCCACTATTATTCCAACTACTATCAAAAGTACCACCAAATGTAGTTATTGCCCCAACGCTACTTGTTCTTGTTATATTTCTTCCGTTCCAATTCAGAAAAACATTACTAATGTCACTACTGCCATCAGGATCACTAGCACTAACTTCAAAAGTAACTGTACGGTTACCATTAAAATTAGCAGCACAAATTTGATTTCTATTTCCAGATTCAACCGGAACAACATTCCCTGAACTATTTTTGATAACTAGACTATTAATAACTGGAGGAAAATTAGGTGTTGGAGTAGGTGTAGGTGTTGGAGTTGGTGTTGAAGTAGGAGTTGGTGTAGGAGTTGAAGTAGGAGTAGGCGTTGAAGTTACAGCTGGACACATATAATAACAATCGATAGTTCCACCACAAGGATTCGGAAAAGATTGATATGTACAACCACCACTGTTAGACGATAAATAACCGAGACTCTCACAAGAAGAAACACAACCCGAACCTGTCGGTATTGGAGTTGATGTTGCTCCACCGCTACCTATATTACATAAGTCATAAGGATCAGCAGTACATTCACTTTGACTAGTAAAAGTACAAGTAGCACTAGGAGTACAACTTATACAGTTATAAAAACCAGTTGTTGTATTACACGAAGTTCTACCCCAATTGCTACCACTTCCACCACCTGTTCCTGTTGGTGTTGGTATTAGTGGACAATAATCAGCGCCGCCATCAACCACAACACAAGGACCATATGTTGGAGATCCACAAGGTCCTGTTCCCCATGTACCGTCATAACATTTTAATAATTGGGTTTCAGATATACATTTTGCATCCCCAGGAGTACAACCACCAGAAGTTGGTGTTGGAGCTAAATAACACATATCACCCGTACTATAATCAATACCACCACAGCTAGATATGGTAGCATCAGCTATAAATGTAGTAGTCCAAGGAGATGTACATGAACTATTGCATGAGACAATACAGCTACAATCATGCCCACCATTAATGGCCGCAGCATTACAAAAACTTCCATGGCAAGTAGGACCATGTCCTTGACACGAGGCTTCAATATCGCTACATATTCCAGTGTTACATAGCGTGAGACATTGACTATCTGTATAAGACTGAGCATTAGCCGGAAATACTCCAAAAACAACAAAAAATAAAAAAATAAAAAAAGTTTTTAAATTCCAATATTTATTCATATTAATTCATCAAAATTCCAACCATTAATCCATTAAATTTAACATCTTTAATCAATTGTGTTTCTGCTTTGGAATAAAAACCACCATTTTTCTGATCAAAATTATTAATCAAAAATTCATTTATTATATTAAGTTTTTTCTCTTCAAAAATTTTATCTTTACTTTGTTTATAAAGTTCATCCGCCAAAAGTCCACAAACAGAAACATCTCTAATTGAATTTTTATTAATTTTTTTAGCCTGTTGTTCAAAAATTATTTTTGATAAATCTAAATACTCTGAATCATTAAAAATCGAAGATAACATCAAAGAGGCAATTCCAATTTGACAACCATTGTAAGCTTCAATCCCAATTTCTTGTTTATTTTTATAAACATCTAATGATTGCTGAAAATCAATTAAACCATCTGACAAATCCTTCTCGTTCTTTTTCCACAAATATTTAGCCAATCTATCTGATGAACTAAAAAAATACTGTTTTTCTTGGACATTTTCAATTAAATCTTCGCCCACAAATGAATTTAATACTAATTGTTCATCAATAGTTGCCTTATTGTTGATTATGTTTAAAACAACACTTTTAGTCAATTCTTCTGTTTTTTTAATATTAATTCCATTCATATTCATATAACTCGAACTATACATACCATCAAAACATATTTTTTCTAAGTTATCTTTCGTACTTTGGTCTAAATTGGGATTATTCCAAATATCCCACATAAAATAACAATTCCAAAAATTATTACTTATTCTCTTAACCACATTTCTATCAGCATATAAAGCCACATTTTTTTTAAATGTTTCTAATTCTTTTTCATCATTATTTTTTTGGAGATATCTATTTCCAGCCCATAAAA
>CAZOQV010000015.1:0-17755 GCA_964582365.1 uncultured Gammaproteobacteria bacterium
CTTTAGTCTTAGCTTATGCCGGTGCATCCTTACCTTTACTTCTGATTTTTACCAATAACCCTCATCCTTTTTCAGAAATTATCAATTATGAATTAATTGCTGAAGAAATAATCAGAACTTTAGTCGGTAGTATCGGTCTAATTTTAGCAGTACCAATTACCACCATTATTGCGGCCAATTGGTATAGGAAAAAATAATTTTATTAACTTTTAACAATTTTTATTGCTTTACCTTCAATTATGGCAACAGCAATTTTTTTGTAAGCCTTGTCTAAAATCCGGCCAAAAGTCGGTTGTGAAATGTTCATTTTTTTAGCCGCCTCAATCTGATCCAAACCATCAACATCATGTAGTTTTAATGCTTCTAATTCATCGTGAAACAATTCCTCTTCTTCTAATATAGACAGAGGAATACCCCGGGGCTTGAAATACAATACCTCGGGGTTAAATCGCAAACATCTAGGATTTTTAGGTCTCGTCATAGACTTATTTTAATTCTTCTTCTTGTTTTTTGACATCCTCAAGCTCTTCTTCTAAAGCTTTTCGGTAATCAGACAAAGATTGGAAACGACACAATCCACGTCCCATACCTCGTCCTAAACCTAAACCTTTACCACATGGTCCAAACCCTCTGCCGGTAGCTGGGCCTTGACCTAATGGCCCTGTTTTATCTCTATTTGGCATATTGCCTCCTATTTAGATAAATTAATAATAATGAATATATATTCATTATAGTACTTATTAAAATAATGTCAAATCAAAACTTTTTAGATTATTTTTGATGGGCTTTCATTAAACAAATTCCACTAATTAATTCAAAACCATTTTTTTGAGCCAATTTTTCTGCCTCCAAATTTAAAGCACCTTCTTGAAACCAAATTATTGGTTTTTGATCAGATTTAATTATCTCTTCAACAATTGGTAAAACTTGATCTGATTTACGAAAGATATCAACAATATCAATTTCCCTGTCTTTAGGGATATCACTAAAACTTTGATACGATTTAAGACCAAAAACACTCTCAATTGTTGGATTTACTGGAATAATAATAAAACCCTGAGAGATTAAATATTCGGCCACCTGATAACTTGGACGGTCTGGCTTATCAGAAAGTCCAACGATAGCGATGACTTTTGAATTTTTTAAAATATCTTCAATCGAAATAGCCATAATTAAGTATACTCCGTAGTTCAGACTAAATTCTTGTATACTGACTCAATCTGGTCAACCATTGATTTTATAGAGAAATTTTTAGCATCAATTATAGATTGTTCTCCTATTTTTTTTCGTAAAATTTTGTCTTGTATAAGTTTTTTTAATAATTCTGCCAACTCTTGTGCATTTGTCGGGTCAACAAAAAATCCATTTTTATTATTTTTAATAAATTCTTTTGGACCACCAGTATTCGATCCGATTACAACTTTTCCAGCAGCCATCGCTTCTAAATACATTAATCCAAATGTCTCAAATAGCGCCGGCACACAAACGATATCTGCACCAGCATAAAATTCTGGCATTTTGTCTGGATTAATTATTGGTATAAATTTTACTTTTCCTTCAAGTTTTTTTTCTTCAATTATTTTTTTTATTGTTACTTTTGTCATTTTTGATACCTCGTTTCCGTATACTTCGTTTGAAATACTAACTAATAAAAAATTTTTGATTCCATTTTTTATTAATATTCCTAAAGCATCAAAAACTAATTGTAGATTTTTTTGTTTATTAAGTTCTCCAGTGGTTAGACTAAACAATCTTGCGGGGCTAAAAAGAACTATTCTTCCTTCTTTTTTAAGCTTCAACATTGTATTTCCGATTTTTGCTTTTGAAAAAAGATTCCCATCAATTCCGTTATAAACTATGCTCATTTTTTTAGCATTTGTTCCCAATTTTTTCCACTCTTGTCTAACAAAATCACTTACACAAATCAAATGATCCCATGGTAATTTTCTTAAAGGTTTTGTTGTTTCTGGGTTTTTTAGTTGGGCGTTATGGGCATGTTCAATTATTGGAATTTCAAATTTTTTTATCACTTCAAATATTTTTAATATTGTTTTCACCCCAATTGATTTATCTTTGCTGCCAGAGGGATATGATCCATTATGGAAATGAAAGATATCAGGTTTAACTTCTTTTATTATTTTAGATAGGTCTTCACTAATTATTTTTCCATTCTGTACTTCTCTAGAATCAATATAAGCCCTTCTAAATACTTTAATTCCAAAAATATTATCTTCAGTCTCTTTTTTATCATCTAATACAGATGTAACTACTGAAACCACATATCCTCTTTTAACTAATTCTCTGGCTTGATTTAATAAAATTGTTTCTGCTCCTCCAACCTTAGGATAAAAAAACCAACCAAAAAACATTATTGATTTTTTTATAGCAGGTAATTCCATGAAACAATTATAATCAAAACTGTCTTTGTCTAAATTAATCCAATTTTTTAAAATAAATCTATTAAACATCGCATGTCCAACTAATAAAATATTTTTTTTAGAATACTTTTTAATAAATTTTATTAATCTTAAATATCTTTTATATAACAAATCAGGATTTTCTCCTTCTGTAAAAATCCAATCTTCAATTTTTTTTGATTGAATATTTTTATAATCATTTGGATATTTTTCTTCAGCTTTTATTTGAGTCATTCCACTAATAGCGCCAATATCTACTTCGCTTAACAAATCAGTTTTAATTATTTTAATATTTTTTCCGTATTTTTCTTTTTGCTTTTTTTGATGAATTTTTGCTGTTTGATAAGATCTTTTTAAATCACTACAAATTATCAAATCAAAACAATACTTTTTAGCTATTTTTACAGCCTGTTCTTTTACTTCTTGTTTTCCTTCACTTATTAATCTTGTATTCAGACGGTTGCCAGCAAAAATATTTTTCTGGTTGTGTTTAGATTTTGCATGTCTAGTCAAAATAATCATTATTCAATGATAGCTAATAACTCAGCTAAAACCCTAATTGTCTTATCTGATGACTCTTTTAATTTTTTTGTTTTTGGTCTAAAAGCTACACTCAAACCTGATAATTTAAAAGTTGACAAACAAAATTCATTACCGGCCACCATTATCGTTTCAGAAGGTTTCACTTTTTGTGATTTTATCATTTTATGAAAAACCTTAATAAAACTTTCATCAAAAGTATCATTCATCCAATCACTAGATTTTTTCTTAATATTTCCTGTATATTTGCCATTTTTTTTCTCCAAACAAACTCCATTCCAAAAATTAATCCCTAATTTTTTTGCATATGATTCAATAATTGGTGAAAAATTTGAACTAATTATTCCAACTTGGTATTTTCTTTTAATTAAAGCTTTAACAACTTCTTCTGCATATTTAACTGTCAACAAATTACAGCCTAACTCTTCTAACGTTGAAATTTTAACCCCTGTATATAATTTAGCGTTTCTTTCTAAATATTCTTTAGCGGTTATTTTTCCATCTTTCATTAATTGATGGTTTTCAACTACTTTTTCTTCAATTCCTAATTGGCGCAACATTTCTCCAAAAGAGGATTCATGAATTAAAGTATTATCTAGCGTGAATAAAACCATTTTATATTTATGACGAATTAAACCAGCTTTAGAAATCATTGTTTCTAGTACTTGTCGGCTCATTTCTTTAACAATTTCTGCTGAATTTTTTCTATTAGTTAAAGAACCAATATTTACTTCTACAATTCTTTGTCCTGATTCGATCGCATCAAAAAGTAAACCAATATCGACCCCATATCTATCCACAAAGTCTGCTTCTAATAAAAAGTCCTTTTTAGCACAAATTTGTCCACTGATAGGTTGATCAAAATAAATACTAGGAAATAATATTTCCATCATCGGTTTAACTGCAAATTCTGTTACTCGACCTCTTGCCCGGTTGAAAGAACCTCTCGACATATCCACTTTGTCTGACAACACTGGTTCCACAATTTTAAATATTTTCTGACTAGTAATATTGTCTAAATCAGCATCTAGAAACAAAATCACTTCATTTTTTGCTTTTTTAACACCAGTTTTTAAAGCAAAACCCTTACCTCTATTTTTATTCAATTTAACATATACAAAACGTTTATCAGTTTCAAATTGTTTTACTGCGTCATCTGTTCCATCCTCGCTTCCGTCATCCACAAAAATAAGTTCATCCATTTGAGGAATTTTTAATAATTCTAAAACTACTTTTACAAACCGTGGATTTTCATTATAAGAGGGAACAACGGCGGAAAATTTATCAAAAACAATTGGGTTATTTATACTCAACACAAGTTATTATAACATAATTAATATAAACTAACTTAAATTTTGTCGAAAGTTCAACAAAAACTTATTAATGACTTAATTTTTTAAAAACATTTTGCAAATTGTTAGAAATGTTAATATTGCTTATGAAAATATTATTTGCGACAACCAATAAAAAAATTGACAGAATAAAAAAGATAATAAAAGATAGAGATTCTAACTTAATATCTTTATCTGATTCAGATTTAAGTGAATAAGAGCTAATTTAACAAGAATCAGATATAGAAAGATCAATTAACAATCTTTTGACGAAATTTAATTATTTAAAATAATACAAGGGAAAGTTAGGACTTTCTATTGTAAATTTGATATTAAATTCTATTTATGAAAAAATAACTCATGAGTGAAATTATTAATAGTATTTTTAATAAATTTAGTTTTTTAAAAAAAGAACCTAATGAGAGCTTAGAACAGAAGTTAAATTCAGTTCCTCTTTTAGGTGAAACTATTAAACTGAAAAATGGTGAAATTATACAAAAGCCTAATCCGGAGATGATTAAAATTTTACAAAAAATAGATCCTCGTATCCATTATTTTCCGACAGATATTGAAAAGGCAGAAGATGCTAATATTGGTTATTCTTATTACCGAGGTGTTACAGATCTTTTGCCATATCAAGTTATGAAAGATTTTCCGGGAGATAGAGATAGAACCTGTCAAAGAGGGATAGTTATTTCATTACGTGACGAATTTCCACTTTTTCCCAAAAAAATAAGAAATGAAGAAGTTCAAGAAGGTGAATATTTTAGTAAACCAACATATAGTTCAGAAAAAACACCAATAAATAATGTTCTTACCATATTAAAAAATGGTTCTGAGAGAAAATATCAGTTAGGTAATCTTGGTGCAATAAATGAAAGGAATCAACTAAACACCCACACAAATGATTTTTTAATGATGCATACGAGATGGTCTATTGAAACTCTTACAAGAGAAGGTGAATTTGAAAAATCAAACAACTTATTTCCTGGGCTACTAGTATATGATTCTAATAAATTAAAAAAATAAATGGTGATATTTTTAAAAATCCAAAAGCACTTATTGCCATATATATAACAGATAGAATTTAGAAAAAATAAAAGGGAAGATCAGGAATTTGTAGCTACATCATGTAAATTACATGGAAAGACAGGCCAAATGCGGACATTGTCCGCCGAAGCAGGAAGCAAAATTACTTTTATTGGGATTAGAATATCGAATATATAAGGCCTACGTTTCACTACGGCCTGCGAAGGCGGAGCATTGGGGTTGGGAACCTTTCTGTCCTTATAACACTATCCCCAACCTCTGTCTTATTTTACCAGTCTTTTGTAGCTAAATGAGACAAACGAGACAGTATAAAAAAGGAATATTTCCACAGATTAGGAAATAATACATATATATTGTATATCTATATATTACAGGATGTTGTTCCAAAATAGGCACCTATTTGAAAAATACGTAAAATAGTGGTAAAACATAGTACTATGAAATCAAAAATCCTGTTCTTGTGGCCACCAGAGATACCATACGACTTGACCCTACATTATCACTATACTGACTTTGGCGAAATTGCGGCTTATTTCATGAACCAACCAGATAAATATGAGGTCGATATTTTTGATGGTGGGGTATTGGCTTACCTCAAAAAAGAGTACGTTAGCTACCTTCTCAAGGAATATGATTATTTGGTTATTCTAACCTACATTCAAAATACCCATTCTGCCGTTAGGGCAGCTGATCTATGTAAAAAGATATCTCCCAAAACTAAAATTATTGCCTATGGTTCATCGCCATATTACGTTCCCCAATTTTTTGAGAAGGAACCGTTCGATGGTTATGTTTGGGATGGAGATTGGGAACTGGCAATTGAGAGTTTCGTAAAATACCATAATGGAGAAATTACCAAAGAAGAAACAAAAGGTATCTGTATTGATGAAGGCAAAATCAAAAACAAAGGCGAGTGGCTTGATCCCGCCAAATGGGCTTTTCCTCCATTGGGTTTACTTCCTTTGGATGACTACGACCGAGTCTTATCACAAAAGAAAACTATCAAGAAATTCGGTGACCGACAAATTAGTGTTACTGTTTCTCGAGGTTGTCCATTCGCCTGTCCATTTTGTAAAGCTTCGGTAATGTATGGTCGTCAAGAAAAACGCCGACCAGTTGATCAATTTATTAAATATTTGGAGGATAACATCGACAGATTTGACGTTCTTCAAATGTTTGCTCCAAACTTTACTCTTGATCAAGAATGGACAAAAGAATTTTGCCAAAAAATAATAGATAAAAAGTTAAAACTTGACTGGCGTTGCACCACCAGAGCACAATTAATTACCCCAGAACTTGCTGAAATAATGGCAAAAGCAGGATGTAAATCTATTGGTATTGGCGTTGAATCTCTTCAGGATGATATTCAGAAAAACATCGGCAAAGTTCTTAATACTCATCAAATTTTGGACACATTTAGAACCCTAAAAAAAGTTGGTATTATTCCCAAAGGTTACATCATGCTGGGACTACCCGGTCAGACACGTGAAGATGTTTATAAAACAATTCGCATGATTACAGAAGCTGGCGGAGAGGTTCGTCCAAGTTCATATTCGCCATACCAGAATCTAAATCGTCAATCGACCTTAAAAGAAATTGCGGCTATGAATCGTTACACCTACGATATTAATGCCGTTAAAGGCTTAAATCCAGTTGAGTTCTTAAAAATTGTCTTCGAAAGAGATCTTGAAGATCATCAACATCATTATGAAGATTAAATTAACTGAAGAAGAGATTAATAAACTAAAGGTAAACCAAGGTGTCCGACCGCACCGAGTTAAATTTCAATTGACGAATGCTTGCAATGCAAGATGTAAGCATTGTAATTTGTACTTAATAAAGCCGGATGTGTTGTCCAAAGAAGTTGTTCTAAAAACTCTTGAAGATCTATCAGGACTAGGTGGTAAAGATGTCGATTTTACCGGAGGTGAGCCGACGACTCATCCAAATTTTGTCGAATTCATAAAGACTGCAACAGATTACGGACTCAAGGTAAAAGCAAATACCAACGGATTCTTGTTGACAGAAAAGTTAGCTGAGGGAATGATAAAAGCTGGTTTAAAAGAACTAGCAATATCTGTTGACTCCCATAGCGCCGAGGAACATGACAGGCGCCGATGTTTACCCGGTGGTTGGCAGAAAGCCATTGACGGCATCAATTTTATCGATAAGTATCGAAATAAATATAAGACAAGTACTAAGGTGATTCTTTATTCCATACTCTCTAATAAAAGTTACAACCACGCTCCAGAAATAATTGATCTGAAAAAGATTGCTAATTTCGACGAGATAAATTTTATCCCCATCAAAGACATTGAAAATAAAGAGGATTTTTTAACAAAAGAACAAATTCAAGATTATTACAAAAATATTAAACAGATATTGGTTGAAAAATACAATGAGTACAAATTCACTGGTATTTTTAGAACAATAGACGATCCGTTTGGTGTTATGGCCTCAAAAACCGAAGATAAATCAACCTCGGCCAAATACACCGAAGAAATTTACAAGAATCTTCCCTGTTATATCACTAATTTTTATTCATATATTATTTCTGACGGCTCAGTTGTTCAATGTTGTGTGGCGCCCCACCATCTTCGACCTGAATTTATCATGGGAAACATCAATCAACAAAGCTTTAAAGAAATTTGGAACTCTGACCGATATAATCAACTAAGACAAACACTTCTCAAACCAAATTTTGAAATTTGTAAATGTTGTAGTGGGCACCACACCGCTTTTAATCTTGATGTTCACCAGCAAATAAATGACTATGAAAAGGGTTGAAGATCTACTCATACGAGGTGAATTAACACCATTAAGGCGGGGATTAGTTAAGGAAACTTACCGTCACAAAGATGTTGTTATTGGACTGGTTCGGGTTGATAAATTGGATGTTCATGATCGTGACCCTCTAATGTTGCGTGATTCTGTCAGAAAATACGTTGACGGATTACATAGTGCTGGAGTACCAATAGTTGATGTTGTGGAAGTGGAACTTCAAGGATCTAATTTAGTGATGGTAACCAAGTTTATGCCTCAGTTCTTAGATTTAGCCATGAAGGCCAGTGAGGTAGATTTTGTCGCTGGGAGTAACCGAATGCTTTCAGATATTGCTAAAACTAAAGATACTCAAGTTGGGATTGATCCAACCCCCAAAAACTTTGCCTATAATCACGATCAAATTTTATATGCAGATTTCTTTTATCCCATTACTCGGGAATATTCCGAGTGGAAAAAGAGTCGAATGACTTTAGATACTCCAAGACGTCGTTGGGTTCACTTTGCTCAAGATTACTTTTATTACCCCAGTGTCTATACTCATGCGATTTGTGATTTAGCCGATATCGGTATCCAAACTCGTGACGAGACGTTTCAACTAGTCACTGATTTTTGTCAGCATCGAGGTTTTGGTATTGACCTTAAATCTTCATTAGATTATTATCAGGAAACAAGGATTCGACATGGTCAACAAAAACACTAGAACCCTATTCAAAAATACCACTGCTATTATCGGAGATGGAATGGAAGTGACTAATAATATAGATCTCTTAGTCATTGGTGACACTATTACTCAAATCGATAAGGATGTCGATACATCTAATACTGAAATTTTAGATGGCGAACAATTTGTTTTATGTCCGTCATTTGTGAATGCACACACACATCTTGACGATAGTACTATTACTGATATTGGCATTGGCCAAAGTCTTGAAGAGTTAGTATTTCCAAATGGTGTCAGAGAAAAAATTACTTCAGTTTCAAGGGACGATTTCAAAACTTCTATTAAAGATACTGTTCACAGAATAATTCTCGGTGGGACAGGAGTAATTTGCAGTTTTTGCGAAAGTGGAACTGAAGGTGTTGAGAAGGTTAAAGAATCAATCAATCCTGATTTAAAGTCAATCTTGGTTGGTCGATTCAAAAGCAGGTTCCCGTACGAATCTAATGTTGAGAATCTACTAAAAATTGCCGACGGATTTGCTCCGGGTTTTATTAAGGATATCTCTGAAGAAGATTTGAAAAAAATATCTCAAAGGATTTTAACTGTTGGTGGTTTTATCGCAATGCACAGCCTTGAGTCAAAAGATCTTCCAGTAGAAAACTTTTATAAGGCAGTCGATTATCTGAAACCAAAATTTTTGGTTCACCTAGTTCAAGCTAGTCAAAAAGAGATTAGCTATCTTGCCGACAAAGATATCGGAGTTGTCTGTTGTCCCCGCGGTAATTCAATTACCGGAGTTGGCATTCCCCCAATTCTCCCGCTTTTAGAAAAGGGAATAACCGTGGCTCTCGGGACTGATAATATTTTTCTTAATTCTCCTGATATGTTTCGGGAAATGGAGTTTACCTCAAGACTATTAAGAGGCATCACTCAAAATGCATCAGCTACTGACTCAAAGACAATTCTTAAAATGGCAACAATAAATGGGGCCAAGATTCTCGGAATAGAGGGTAGCTATGGATCACTTTCTGTCGGTAAAAAAGCCAATATCATTGTATTCTCTAAGAAGTCAAGCAGTTTCATCCGATCTGCCGACATTGTTTCAACAATAGTTCATCGAGCTGGGGTAGACGATATTCATGAGGTATATCTAAACGGGGATGTTTACAGCTCCAGGTGAGATGTGTCGTTCCAAAATTTTACTTCAGCTTTGTCACCTTCAATTTCGAGTAGAGATAAAGCTCCACCAGTGGTGTGTTCCAATTTCATTCCAAAAAGAGAGTTAAGCCGACCAATGAAATGACCATGAGTGATGACTAATATATTTTCAAAACCTGATTTTTCAATTAGTTCTTTAAATTCGGCGGCTCGACGTTTTACATCATTCTCACTCTCACCACCTTTACATTTGAAATCATCAGGATCAAGGCCACTACTATCACGAACCGCATAATATTCCGTTGAAGGTTGGCCTTCAAACTCCAATCTGTTTATTTCTCGGACTAAGTCAGTAACAATCACTTTTTTTGGGTCAACTCTGAAGCCACCCTTAAAAATTTGATCCATGGTTTGCAATGTTCGAAAGAGACTACTACAATAAATCGCATCAATCTTGATACCATCTCTTACTAGTCTCTCTCCTAACTTTTTGGCATCCACCATTCCTTTGTCAGATAACCCGGTATAAGAAAAAGCGATGTATCCTTCGGCGTTACTAATAGACTCTCCGTGACGTGTAAGATATATTCTCATGAGTGATTATAACTTAATATAAAAAAACAATAAAATTGCTCGAACAATACACGAAGTGCGGAGCATGTGGGTCTGGGAATAATCTATCTCTATAAATTAATCAAACTTCTATCAACCACTTTTTTAATAATATCCTCTTTGCTATCGCTCCAATCAATAACTTTTTTTTCATTTTTCCACCATCTATATAATGAAAAACAAGCATAGATAGACTTTATTGATTCAAAATCATCTATTGGGATTCTAGATTTATGTGAAATCGAATTTCTATATTTAATTAATTCATCTAAATTATCTCTTAGTTTCAAAGGAAAAACATTATAATTAGTTGTTTTATTTCCCGATTTAGTTATTAAATTTAACTGGTATCTAGATGAATCTTTAACAAAATTTATTATCTCTCTATCCAGTTTTAAAATGTCTTTGCTTTCTATATTTTTGTTTTTCAATAAAAACTTTATTGATTCATACAAAAAATTTATATCCGGTAACCCAATATTCCCTTTTCTAAAAAGTAATGAAACATTTTTATTTAACAAATCTATTATCTGACCGAGTCCTTGCTGTTTTGGCAATGATTCTCTAAAAAATGTTTCATAAATTTGAATCAATATATCTTCTGTCAATATTCCGATAGTACCTATACTGTGAGTATAATCTTCATCGTTATATTCTTTTATTGCCTGTTCAAATTTATCTTCCACACTTTCTTCTTCAATAATTTGTTCACAAACTTTATCTAATAAATATATGTATGGTTTAAACACTTCATCTTCAGGAGAAAAAACAGGGATTAAAGATGTATTATTAGAATTAGTTTTACCAATTTTATCAAAAAAATTATTTAAAAATTCTAAAGATTCTTTATTTGTAGAATAAAAATTAACATTTGTTACGTATTCTAAATAATTTATATTTTTAGAACTCATTCTAAATCTATTTTTATCAGATTCCCATTCAATACTATCTGGTTTGATGAAAATTCCCTTTTTGAAAAATAAAATATTATTATTTACACTTGTAAACATATTTGGAGTGTAAATATTCTCTTTAAAATATTCATAAGCTTCCTTATATTTATCCCTGAGTTCTTTTACTTTAATTTTAGTTAAATATTTTCGATAGTTTGACAGATCGTATTTATCAAAATCACTCTCCAAAAATTTTTTATTTGAATCAGTAATAATTAAAAACCTAAATAAACTAAAAATAAAAGATATTTCTCTAATTTTTTTTAATTTTTCTATCTTTTCAAAATCATGTACAAAGCGAATTCTTAATGATTCTTCTATATTTATTTTTATCTTCAAATCGGAAATAATTTCTTTGGTTATACCACCATAATCAATCCATTTTATGCTTAAAGTCCAAATTCCAAACTTAACAGGATTATCTAAATAATTACATATTTCATTTAAATATTTCTCTTTAATAGTAGGGTCATTAATATTTGATATCTTGTCCATATCATAAAACATTCTTCTGTATTTATTAGACATAGCACTACTAACTGGTCTTAGTTTTAATATTTCACTCATTTGTTGTTATTAATGAAATTTCTATTTATAGATGGGATTATACTCTATCACTAAATCAATTGAACAATACACGAAATGCGGAGCTTGTGTGGGTCTGGGATTAATCTGTCTCTATAACAATTAATTTAGGTTATTAAATTTGGAACAGCAGAAGAAAGAATGAAAGTTTTATCAGCGGTTAAAACCAAATTTATTTTGCACAATAAAGAATTGACGATTAAAAGTTAATCAAAAACTTTAAACACAATTAACAAGATAGCCCCAATAACGATTGCAATCGTCTCAATTATTAAAAAAGATATTGCGGTGACACCAAAACCGTAGCTCTTGCTAAAAACATTAAAAATTATTACCAAGGTTGTAATAAAAAAAGTAATTATTAAAAAATATTTCATTGATTTTTTGTAAAGCAAAAAATCTAGTAGGGCGTATATAGCCATTTCATCCTCAATTTTATCGATAGAAGGAAGTTCATCTGTCGGTACTCTTTTGGGAACTTGATTGTATGAAAAGTATTTATTTTTAAAAATAGCGCAACTTACCTCAGTTAGCAAAATTCCATAAGGGGCTCTGGTATCCTGTGAATACTTATAAAGCTGTTTTACCGCCTCCTCATAATCACCATTCTTAAATTTTTCCACACTACTGGTAAGTTTTAGTTCGATTACTAGAATTGCTTTTCTAAATTGGTCATCAGTTCTGACAACAATATCGACTCGATTAGAGAGAGTTTTATCAAAGCTTGTTGTATCTGACTCAATATCGATTTGATCTTTTTTTATTCGAAATAATTTGGATAACAGAGGAGTCAAATAATCTCTAAACTCATCTTCAGTATTAAAATTCTGATCTTTTACTAAATTTAATATTTCTTGCTTAGTAATTGGCTTATTCATTACTATAATTTAGCCACTTTTTAGGGAAAATAGCAATTATTAAAAAACCAAATATTTTGGTGTTACAGGCTGTAAAACCGAAAAATGTTGTTTTTAGAAAAAGTATGAGGGGAGGTTAGGGATTTGTAGCTATACCACATAAATTACATGAAAAGACAGGCCAAATGCGGACATTGTCCGCCGAAGCAGGAAACAAAATTACTTTTATTGGGATTAGAATATCGAATATATCAGGCCTACATTTCACTACGGCCTGCGAAGGCGGAGCAGTCGGGTCTGGGATTAATCTGTCTCTATAACACCCAAATTGCTACTGTCTTATTCTACCAGCCTTTTGTAGCTAAATAAGACAAATAAGACACTATAAAAAAGGACTTAAAAAATTAAAGAGTAAAACTGACAGGTTCGTTGCCTTTAAACTTCATTCTTGCTTCGGTAACAGATTTTTCAATTGCGTTGAATATTTTCTCAACTTCTTCCGCTCTGTATTCATACAGTGATCTATTTGAACAATGGGAAAGTACTGTAACAGCTCTTAGTAACTTTACTGTGCGTTTTTCAGCTAATCTTAAAAATCTGTCCCTTTTGACAGTATTTACTTTATTTATCATGTTTTTATTATATCATAATGTGTCAAATATTAAAATACGGGTTTTAAGCCGGTATTTTATTGATGGTTGTGGTTGTGCTCCTTTGATAGTTATGTTATAATTTAGATACTTAAATAGGCTAATTTGATCTTAAAAAAACAACTTTAGTTAAATAGTGTTTCTGATCATTTTAATGCAAATTAAATCAAAAATTAACAAAATATAGACTATGGAAAATTATTTTAACGACATGTTTTGTCAAATAGGGATAAAAACAGTAGTACTAGCCGATTATTTTGGCGGGCTAATTAATGTTTTAGTTTCAAATCCCTTTTTACTTCAACCAATCATTCTTATACAAAACAACCAAATTGCGTATCCGAAATGATGTTTTGAACATGTTTGGCCTGTGGATATAGGATTCCTCTGTCTACAGTTAGTTATTAACAACCGTGTAGGGTACTGTAGACGGTAAATTTTAGAGGAGCCACACTATGGTCTATTTAATAACATATGACCTGAGAGTGCCCGGACAAAACTATTTTGGATTACATGAAAAAATCAAAACTGTTTGTCCTAATTGGATCAAGCCTTGTGAAAGTTTTTGGCTTGTGAGTACTACGCTGACAGCGGAACAACTTGCAAATCAATTGATTGAGGTAGATGCAACGGACAAACTTGTTGTTTTAGCTGTAAAACAACCTGGATATGTCAAGGGAATCTCAAATTCAGATTTAAACTGGATGGGTAACAACATCCAATAAAATAAAGAGTAACCGTCAAGAGGGAAAGAATCCGCCCTCTTTGACTGTTAATTAAGTATACACAGAAAGTTTATTAATAATTTAAATATAATTTTATATGATCAATACAGTAAGAGCAAAATACATTTTTACAATTAAGGAATTCGCAGAGGGTACTCCATGGATTATGGCTGAGCCATTAAATGGAAATATTAACTTACCAAATGATGGTTTCTTAGGATTTGATTTACCAAAAGGTACTAGTATGACAAAAGCAAAGGAAATCGCAAATTTTTTGAATGATAACTTAGATCAAGTATCTTTAACTACATTCTAAAGTTAAACGATTTTCATTAAATCTTCCTCATTTTCGTAACCCCTAATTTTTCCTGTTAAAATACCAAGCCTTTGACTAATTCCGTCACTCATTAATCTCCAATTAGTATCTTCCAATGTTTTTTTAATCAACTTTTTTAGATTATTTTGACTGTCGTAGTCACTTTTCGAAGTGTCTGATTCTTGAACAGAGAAGGGAATTACCACATCTCTAGTAATTTCTGGCTTATCAAAAGAAAGTTCAATATATTTTTCTTTTTCTAAGGTTTCTTTTAAAAGTTTTTGTAAATCAAAGACTTTTAATTTCTTTAATGCTTTTGCTTTTTTATAACGCGGGTCAGCTTCCTTTGTTTTCCTTTCTTCTTCATGTTTAAAATATAATTCTGATTTTATTTGACTTGAAATATATTCTTCACCTTTTTCGGGTGTTAAACAACATTCTCCACGATATTTATTTAATAAATATTCTTTTCTCTCTTCCCTCTTCTTCTGTCTTTCGTCATAAAGTTTAAAATCAGTCTTGTCTTCAAGTTTATAATCACAACCTTTACATTTTTCAGTAAAAGTTGAAACTTCATTCTCTTTTTTATAACTGATTTCAAGTTCGTCACTGCACTTGGGACAGAGTCTTGATTTACTTTTGTATTCTTCTCCATCATCAAAAATACCTCTTCGTTTATGACAGTTGGGACACTCAAAGAAGAAAAGCATTCTTAATGGTTCATCAGAAAAATCGTGTAAAATTTTTCCTTCTAATTTCATAGCCCAATTACATTCTTTACAAAAAATTCCATCAGGTTCTTTTGTTTTATCAACCTTATCTTGTTTAATTTTATCTTTTTCTATCCATTCATTAATTGTCTTTTCTCTGTTTCTGTAGCGCTCGCCTTTTTGGTAATAAAGGGGCAATTCAATCAAAATATTTTTACCTCGTATTTGATCTTCTTTTGGAAATTTTTCAAAAGCTTTGTCCTCTTTACACTTTTTTAAAGCTAATTTTACCCAATCAATACAAATTTCAATAGTGTGAAGATCATATAGATCTCCATAATATTGTCGATCTTTCAAATAATCCATTAATTAAAAACCTCTTCATAAATTTCTTTTGGATTTAGTTTTTGGATGGTTATTTTTTCTTTGCCCTCAAACATTGTTTCCAATATAGCTTCGTCAGGTGAAGTTAAATCAGCTGATTCTGGTATTCTCGTATCTCTGGCGACTTTTTGGTCTGTTGGTTTAAAGACTAATTTAGCCGGATTATTGGCAATAATTTCTTTTGTTATTTTAGTGTTTAAATAATCGGTACCAATAACAAGATAAATGCCATATTTTTTTCCCATAGAGATAAGTCGGTAAAGATTATCTTCTATCTCTGATGGTGAAAACATTAGTAATTGATTAAATGAATTGATTAAAATTAAAATTTTAGGAAAACCATTAAAACTAATATCTTTCATTCGTCTTTCAACTTCAGCTACTGCCCATTTTAAAGCACTAATACTTTTTTCTGCTTCCACAATTAACGGAGTCAATAAATGGGAAGCTTGACGTGGAACAATTAAATCACTTCTGGCTCCATCAACAGCAATTACTCTTAGCTCTTCAGGTGAATATTTAGCCATCGATTCAACTAAAATATTATTTAACAAATCAACTACTGAGGTAAATTGAGAACCAATAACAATTAAATTACCATATTTATCTAAATTGAGATTTACTTTTTTATTATTTTCATCCACCCCTAAATTAATTTCAAAATCATTTGATTTGTCTTCAGTATATTTTGTTTTATTCCAGTTTATTGGCGGTTCTTTTTCTTCAACTGGTTCTGGTGTTTTATTCGTTGTTTCCCATTCATCTGATGAATTGTGTGTCATTAAAATATTTCTCGGTTTAGCTCCATTTGAAGGACCAATTAAACCAGCAATTTCAATTTCATCTAAAATTTTGGCTGACCTAGCGTAACCAACCGTAAGTTTTCTTTGAAGAAATGTAGTTGAAGCCTTACCAGTTTCTTGAATTAATTTAACAGCTATATCAAAAAGAGGATCTCTGTCTTCTGTATTTATTTTTTCTTGAGGAAGATTATAGGTTAACATTAACAAATGATATCACTATGGCAGTAAAATGGTATTAATGAGTCCATGGTTTAAAAAGTGGTTATGTAGAATAATTCTTTGGTATTCATTTTTATTTATAATTGCCGAATTTTTAGGAATAGATAATTTAAACTTTTTTGTTACTGCCTTTTTTATTTTTTTTCTAGTGGTGGTGCTTAGATTTGTGACAAGAGTTTTAAGAGAATTTTTTCAGCTTAGAATGGAAATCTATTTACACAATTAGATTACTTAATTTTGTTATATAATTTTTTTTGAAAATCAAAAAAGGTTGATCTAATTTTTTCAACTCCGCCAAGTTTTTGTTCAGCATCATCAATAGCATTATATTTTAGTTTCAATAAGTCTGGAAGTTTCCATTCATCTAACTCTTCAACTCCCTTATTTATATATTTTTCCAAAACAAATTGGATAAATTCTTTTTGAGTGGTATCTAAGTTGTCAAAAATAAATGTTCGAGCTTTTTCTACTCGTTCATTTCGAGAAATTGGGTTAATAGCAAAAGAAATATAAGCAAAAACATCAAACAAATCACTATTTTCAGCACCAATTATTTTTTGAAGAGATTCTAACTCATCTTTCCCATAGCCCAAAGAATTAAGTTTTTCTAAAAAGTCTTTACGAGTAATTGGATTTGACCAGATATTTATTAATTCTTCTTCTGATTTAAAAAACTCTGGCAAGGCACCAAATAATTTTTGAATAAACTCTTCTGAAGAAATTGGCTTTCCGTCAGCACTCCAAAAAGAAGTGGAAATCATGTGTTGAATTTCTCTTTCTTTACCATCTCTTAGTTTTATTATTATTTTTTTCTTTGGTTCTAATTTCTCAATAATTTCGTCTATTTTTTCTTCTTTTGGTTTTTTGGAAATAGTTAGTTTTTCCAAAGTATCAATTTCTTCATTAATTGGTTCTCCATCCCATTCTGGATCAAGAAAATTATGGTAAGCATCAACAAAATCATAAATTGTGAAATATTCTTTACCATCAAAAAGACGAG
>CAZOQV010000016.1:0-6072 GCA_964582365.1 uncultured Gammaproteobacteria bacterium
TAAATTAAAACTTTTCTTCAAACCTCTCTGTCAGTGAATAACAACATCCACAAAAAACTTGTTTATAAAAACCTTTAGTTTCTAATTTTTTACAAATTTTATTAGGAACTAGAAATTGGATATTGTGATTTTTACCTATTTCTTTTCCAATTTTTTCAATCATTTCTGAGTTTTGATATTCACTTGTTACTAATGTTGAAGTAAAACTATCAAATCCATTTTTTTTAGCAAATTCAGCCGTCTTTTCCAATCTTAGTTTCCAACAGCTAGCGCAACGCCCTGCCCTGTCAAGGGAAGGGTTGGGGATGGGTTTCAAACAATTAAAATATTCACTTGGTTTCCAGTCCGCCACTATCATTTTCAAATCTCCAATCATTAATTGCATTGCTTTTAGTCTTGATTGATATTCCGATCGGGGATGAATATTGGAATTGTAATAATAAACTGTAACATCGGTCAAATTATCTTCTTCTTTAATCGACTCCACCATTTTTAATAAACAATCCGCACAACAAGCATGTATTAGCAATTTCATAATTAACTATTATAAACCAATAATTAGCCCTCCCTTTTCAAGGGAGGGTACCCGCAGGGTGGGTGGGTTTCAAACAGATATGATTTTAAGCTATAATACTCTTATGGACATTCAAGAAAAATTGAAATTAATTCAGGAAGTTGGCGAAGAAATTATTGGTCTTGACGAAATTGAAGCCAAATTAAAATCTGGCGAAAAACTTGTTGCTTATGATGGTTTTGAGCCTTCTGGTAGAATTCATATCGCTCAAGGTTTAGTCAGAGCCATTAATATTCAAAAATTAATTAAAGCCGGTGTTCATTTTAAAATGCTTGTCGCTGATTGGCATGCTTTTGCCAACAATAAACTTGGCGGTGATATGGACAAAATCCAAAAAACTGGCAATTATTTTATTGAAGTTTGGAAAGCTTGTGGTCTCGACACTAGTCAAGTTGAATTCATTCGATCTTCTGATTTAGTGAAAAATCCAGATTATTGGCTTTTAGTTTTAAAAATTGCTAAAGCCAGTACTGTTAAACGTCTTATTCGTTGTTCTCAAATCATGGGTCGAAACGAAACAGATTCTCTTTCAGGTGCTCAAATTATCTATCCTTGTATGCAGGCCGCTGATATTTTTTACCTTCACATTAATATGGCTCAGTTAGGAATGGATCAACGTAAAGTTAATATGTTAGCTCGTCAAATTTCTGACGAATTAAATCTTCCTAAACCATCCGCTGTTCATCATCATATGTTGGTTAGTCTTCAACCACCCATCGATAAAATTAATTCAACCGATTCTAAAACTGATCAAACTATTGCCATGAAAATGTCTAAATCTAAACCAGATTCGGCTATTTTTATGACCGACACCAAAGAAGAAATTTATTCCAAAATTAAAAAGGCTTATTGTCCTCCTCAAGATATTAATTTAAATCCAATTATCGAATATTTTAAATATATTGTTTTCGCCAAATTTGATCAAGTTGATATTCTTCGAGACGAAAAGTTTGGTGGCAATCTTCACTATGATTCTTATCAAGAATTAGAAAATGCCTATAAAACAGGAGAAATTTATCCACTAGACTTAAAAGATAATTTATCAAGATATTTAGATGAATTAATTTCACCTATCAGAGATTATTTCACCAATAACCCTGAAGCTAAAAAACTAAAAGAAGAAGTAGAATCTTTCACTATCACTCGCTAACTATTTATAGTAGCTTCTGACTTGGAATAAAATATACCAAGATATTCCCACTCCAATTATTAAACCGCCTAAATCCAGTGCTAATAAACTTGAAACACCACCGATTAATGAGATATAAAACATTAATTTCCAGGCTTTCATCTGTCTTTTAAATAATCCTGGAATGGCTATTGCTTGAAGAACAATCATTAATACCCCAAGAATTAACGGAAAAATAAAATTAAATCCACTATTAACTCCACTTAAAACGGCCAGTGGAGCTATTACTGCCCCTATTCCAAACAATGGCAACAAAGCTGATAATGAAAAAATTATTCCTATTAATGCCAAGTATGGTCCATATTTTACAATTGCCTCTTTAAAATTTTCCGGTAAAGCTGGTAGTTTTTTGGTAAAAATTTCAGCTAATTTATTTTCTAATTCAGTCAACATACTTTTCCAATCTTTTTTTAATTCTGTCATATTAATTTATTTTACACTATTTTTGAGTCACTATTATAAAATGTTAAAATTAGATAATTTAATAATTAAATTTATAATGAAAAAAATAACTACATTAGCTTTAATTATTTGTTCTGCTTTTCTTTTTTCCGCTTGTATACCTAAAAAAAACATTGATAATACCACTTCTGTCACTCCCACTTCTTCCTCTGAAGAAAAATCCACTTTTTCTTTAAGAGAATTACTTTCTAAAAATATTGCTCAAAAATGTACCTGGCAATCTTCAGGAGAACAGGGCAATGGTCAAGGTGAAATTATTATTAATGGTAATAAATTTAGACAAACATTAAAAGTTGAAGGTCCTGAGGGTGAAACCGAATTTATTAGTATCAGTGATGGTGAATGGTTTTATACTTGGTCTACCAATTCGGTTACGGATAATATGGCTTTTAAAATGAAAATGGAAGATCAAAAACCCGCTGATACTGATACTGCCCCGGTCAATACTGGTAAAATCGATTTAGATCAAGAGATTAGTTACAATTGTCAACCAACCACCATCAACGAAGCTGATTTTACCCTTCCTAAAGGCATTAATTTTATCGATTTTAACGATTTGACCAAACAATTTCAGTCTCAATATGAATAAAGTTGGTATTGGTCAAGACAGTCATAAATTTTTAAAAGAAAAAGGTACTAAAGACTTAATTTTAGGTGGCCTAAAAATTGATTATGAATTTGGTCTCGATAGCAATTCTGATGGGGATGTTGTCCTTCATTCTTTATGTAATGCTTTAAGTAGTGCTATTGGCGGGGAATCTTTATCGACTTGGGCCGATAAAATGTGTCAAAATGGTATTAAAGACAGTATCAAATACTTAGACCTAGTTTTAGAAAAAATTAAAGAAAGTAATTATTCAATCGGCAACATTTCCATTGCCATTGAAGCCAAAAACCCCAGACTTCAGGCTGAAATTAAAAGCATTAAAAACAAATTATCCAAAGTCTTAAACATTAATGTTAATCAAATTGGAATAACTGCCACCAGCGGAGAATCTTTAACTGCTTTTGGTAGAGGCGAGGGAATTCAAGCTTTTTCGATTGTCAATTTGTTTTCAAATGAAAATTAAGGCTTTTGCCAAACTGAATTTAAATTTACATGTTTTTCCCAAAATTATGGAAAACGGAAAACATGAAATTCATTTAATAAATTGCCAACTCGATTTATGTGACGTTTTAGATTTTAAAAAATCTGATCAATATCCACTAGACGAAGATAATTTAATTCATCAGGCTGCTAAATTATTAGATTTAAAAGCATCAGTAAAATTACAAAAAAATATTCCAACTTTAGGTGGTTTAGGTGGGGGAAGTGCTGACGCCGCCGCCACCTTAAAGGGGTTAATAAAACTTTATAATTTAAAAATTGCTAACCCAAAAATAGAAAAAATAGCTGACACTCTTGGAAGTGATGTTAGTTATTGTCTAAAAGGAGGTTTATGTGAAGTCACCGGCGATGGTAATATCGTAAAAAAACTAAAATATAAATTACCAAAACTTTATCTAATAATTATTTATCCTCACCAAATAAAACCATCAACCGGAGAAATGTATAAATGTTTAGACAATAACTTAATCGGCAAAAATATAGATTATTTAAGCAGATTAAAAAAGGCCATTAAAAATAATGATCCAAAAGAAATAATTGCCAATTTATTCAACGATTTTGAATCATTGGCTATTAAAAAATATGATGAAGTTTTGCAAATTAAAAATGATTTTAAAAAATATGGAGCTCAAAATTCAATGCTTTTAGGTTCCGGTTTGGGTGTCGCTGGATTTTTTGAAACAAAAGAAACCAGACAAAAATCTTACAACCCTTTAAAAAAGATTTATAAAAATATAATTAAAACCGAAACTTTGTAAAAATATTCTCCCTTTTCAGCTTATTTTCAGTTTTAGATTTATAATATAGACTATGAAAATTTTAATTGTTGAAGATGAACATCTCATTGCTAACGCTCTTAAAAAAGGGCTAGAACAAGAACACTACACAGTTGATTTGGCCTTTGATGGTTTAACAGGTTTAGATTTAGCCTCAAGCGGTGACTACGACATTGTTTTATTAGATCTCATGCTTCCTAAAATGGACGGTCTAGAAGTTTGCCATCAACTTCGAGATCAACAAATTCATGTTCCAATTTTGATATTAACTGCCAAAAGTCAACTTGAAGACAAAATCAAAGGTCTTAATTGTGGCGCCGATGATTATTTAATCAAACCATTTGCTTTTGAAGAACTTTTAGCCAGAATCAGGGTTCTTGCTCGTCGTCCTCAAACTGCCGCCGTTGAAGTTATTAGTGTTGGTGATCTTTCCCTGAATTTATCCACTTACGAAGTAACCCGTCAAGGTAAAAGTATTTCTCTATCCAGTAAAGAATATTCTCTTTTAGAATGTCTCATGCGCCATGCCAATAAAATTCTTAATAAAGATCAGCTAATTCAATATGTTTGGAGTTACGAATCCAATATTCTTCCTAACACTGTTGAAGTTTATATTCGTAATTTACGCCAAAAAATCGACAAAAATTATAAAGTTAAATTAATCAAAACCATTCGCGGTTTCGGTTACAAAATCAGTGAATAAACACAAAAAACCCAATATCAAATTTCCAATTTCCAAAAAATTGGGATTTAAAAATTAATATTTAGAAATTAGAAATTATGTTCCGTAAAGCTCGATTAAAATTAACTGCTTGGTATTTATTAATCATTATGGTGATTAGTTTTTCTTTTAGTGCTCTTATTTATCAATTAATTAGCGTCGAAATTAATCGTTTTGCCAATTCCCAACGAAATCGCATCCAAAGACACCTCTTTATCGACCAAAAACAGATTTTAGTTCAACCATTTATTTTTATTGATAATGATTTAATTGCTGAAAGTCAGAAACGCCTGTTTATAAATTTAGCCATTATTAACGGCATAATTTTTGTACTTTCCGGTTCTCTTTCCTATTTTTTAGCTGGCCGCACTCTTTCTCCAATTCAAAAAATGACCGAAGATCAAAAACGTTTTATCAGCGATGCTTCTCATGAATTAAAAACTCCCATCACTGCTCTTAAAACCATGTTTGAAGTTTCTTTTCGTGATCCAAATTTAAATCTTATTGAAGCCAAAAAAGTCATTTCTGACGCTATTTTTTCCACCAATCAGCTTAAAACCTTGTCCGATTCTCTTTTAGAACTAAATCATTTAAACAATAATGGTTCTTCTTTTAAGCTAGAACCAGTTTCAATTAAGAACCTTATACTTAAAGCCGTTAAGAAAATTAAACCCCAAGCTGATAATAAAAAAATTATTATTAATACCAAAATAAGCAAAGGTAAAATTACTGTCGATAATCAAAAAATAGAAGAATTATTTTTAATTCTTCTTGATAATGCTATTAAATACAGTCCTCAATCCAGTCAAATAAAATTTATTTCTTTAAAAACCAGAAAAAATATAATTTTTAAAATTATTGATCAAGGGATTGGTATTTCCACTAAAGATTTACCCCATATTTTCGATCGATTTTATCGGGCCGACAATGCTCGAACTAAAAATGGAGCCTCAGGTTATGGTCTCGGTCTTTCTATTGCTCAAAAAATTGTTGATCAACATCACGGTCATATTAAAGTTGATAGTACTCTTCAAAAAGGTAGTACTTTTAAAATAATTTTACCCTTATAAGTCTTCAGTTATCTTTCAGTCTTAACTTTTAAAATCAGCCACCATGAAATTAATCAAAAAAATAAAAGATAAATTTTTTAAATTACCCTTAATTGCCAAAATAATTATTCCAATTATTTTTATTGGTCTGATTTATTTTATTTTTACCAAAATTGTTTCTTCTCAAAATTCC
>CAZOQV010000016.1:6172-15965 GCA_964582365.1 uncultured Gammaproteobacteria bacterium
TTGATCAAGCCCAAGATTCCGTTAATAAAATCAACGATTTTACTAAAACCGATCTTCAAAAACAAACCATTAATACCACTTTTAGCACCAGTCAAAGAAGTTTAACTGTTGCTCAAGCTAAATATGCCACTGCTGATTCGGCCATCGCTATTGCTCAGACTCAACTTTCTGTTGCTTGGTCTTCTTATCAACAGGCTTCCGCCACTATTGTTGCCCCAGCCAACGGCATTTTAACTAATTTTGCCCTTACCACCGGCATGTCCGTTACTAATCTTTCTTCCTCTTCTTCAAATTCTTCTTCCGATGCCACTCAATCAGTCGGTATAATTACTAATCCTAAAAATCAAATCACTGCTTCTGTTTCTTTAACTGAAATTGATGTGGTTAAAGTTAATTCTGGTCAAAAAGTTACTTTAACTATGGACGCTTTCCCAGACAAAACTTTTACCGGTCAGGTTTTAGCTATCAACACCAATGGTCAATCGTCAAGTGGAGTTACTTCCTATCCTACCATCATTGTTTTTGATAATAGTATTTCTAATATGTATCCCAACATGTCTGTTAACGCCAACATTATTATTGATTCCAAAACTGATATTTTAACCGTTCCCAGTTCCTCTATTCAAAGTTCAAATGGCGTTTCAATCGTTAAGGTTATGAAAGACAACCAAGTTTCTGAAGTTATTGTTGAAACTGGAATTTCCGACAACACTAACACCGAAATAGTTTCTGGCCTAAACGAAGGCGACGTTGTTATTACTTCAACTTCTACTGTTAAAACAACTTCTCCCTCTACTACCACCAAATCTGTTTTTAGTGGCAGTGGTATGGGTGGTGGTTTTGGTCGATAATTTTATGAAAAATCAACCAATTATTACCATCAAAAATCTCTCTAAAATTTACAAAACTGATGTTTTGGAGACTACAGCCCTAGATAACATTTCTTTTGAAGTTAAAAAAGGGGAGTTTGTGGCCATTATGGGTCCTTCAGGTTCTGGAAAATCAACTCTCATGCACATCATTGGTGCTCTTGATAAACCAACCTCTGGCACATATCTTCTCGATGGTGAAAATGTTGCCCAACTTACCGATGACGAATTATCTGATATCAGAAATCGTAAAATTGGTTTTGTTTTTCAATCCTACAATCTTCTTCCTCGCACCACTACTGTCAAAAATGTTATGTTGCCTATGGCCTATGCCGGAGTTGATCTCAAAGAAAGAGAAGAACTGGCCATTAAATATCTAAAAATGGTTGGCCTTGGTGACCGTTTAAAACATACCAGTAATCAGCTTTCCGGTGGTCAACAACAACGAGTTGCCATTGCTCGGGCCTTAAGTATGCACCCCTCTATTATTTTGGCCGATGAGCCAACTGGCAACATCGCCTCGGCCCAAGCCGAAGAAATCATGGCTATTTTTCAAAAACTTAATCAAGAAGGTAATACTATTATTATAATTACTCACGAACCAGATATTGCCGAACATGCCAAAAGAATTATTATTATTCGCGACGGCAAAATTGTTTCAGATAATTCCAATCATCAACAAAAAGTTATTAAAAATCGACAAAAATGAAACCACTAGAATTATTTTTTGAAAGTTTAGGCACCTTAACTCTAAACAAAACTCGAACCGCCTTGGCTGTGTTGGGAATAGTTATTGGCATTGGCAGTGTCATTGCTTTAATGTCTCTTGGTCAAGCCACTCAAAAATCAATTCAAAATCAAATAGAATCTCTTGGCTCAAATTTATTAACTGTTCAACCAGGTGCTGCTCGCGGCGCTGGCGGTGTTCAAAGTGCTCCTGGTAGTCGCACTACTTTAACTTCTGATGATGCCAAAGCTCTGGCTTCTTCGACGGAAATTACCACTATTAATAAATTTTCTCCTGAATATTCCAGTCGTACTCAAATAATTACCAGCCAAGGCAACTCTAATACTCAAGTTGTTGGAATCGGTCCAAATTATTTTGATGTTCACAAGGTTTCTCTTGATGATGGTGTTTTAATTACTCAAACCGATGTTGACAGTCTGAAAAAAATTGCCATTATTGGCCCCACTGTTGTTGCTAACTTATTTCCCGATGGTACCAATCCTATTGGTCAAACCATTAAAATTAAAAATCAAAATTTAACTATTGTTGGTGTCACCGTTGCCAAAGGCGGTACTGGTTTTAATAACCAAGATGATATTGTTTATGTGCCTCTCACCACCGCCCAAAAACAGCTTTTTGGAGTCAGTCATTTAAGTTCCATTGCTCTTGAAGCCAAAAGTGCTGAACAAATGACAGTTGCTCAAGATGAAGTTGGCTATTTTCTTTTAACTCGTCATAGGATCACCGATCCTACTAAGGCTGATTTTACGATTATGTCCCAGCAAGACATGGTTAATACTATCACTTCAGTTACTGGCACTTTTACTACACTTTTAGCCGGTGTTGCCGCCATTTCTCTTCTGGTTGGTGGTATTGGTATTATGAACATTATGTTGGTTACAGTCACCGAAAGGACTCGAGAAATTGGTCTCCGAAAAGCTCTTGGTGCCAAGAAAAAAACTATTACCACTCAATTTTTAATCGAATCTGTTATTTTAACTTTCACTGGTGGAATTTTAGGAATTATTTTAGGTATTTTTATTTCTTTCGTTATTTCTAAAATTACCAGTTCTCTTTTTATAGTTTCCTACAGTTCTATCTTTTTGGCTTTTATTGTTTCGGCTACTATCGGTATTTTGTTTGGTTGGTATCCCGCCAAAAAAGCTGCCAACTTAGAACCTATTGAAGCTCTTCGTTATGAATAAAATTATTTATTAATTTATAAATTCATTAAAAAATATGAAAACTAATCAAATCATTTCTATTGCTATTTTAATCGTTGTTGCCTCAGCTGCTTCTTTTTTTGTCGGTACTAAATATCAACAAAGAAAAACCGTTTCCCAATTTAGTCAACGATTCGGTCTTAATAATGTTTCTCCTCAAACTATGGGAAGAAATGCTGCCAATGATTCAGATAATTTTGCCAAAAATCGTGGTCAAATTTCAGGGTTTCGCCAAACAATCGGTGAAATTATCAACATTGATGATAAATCTATGACTATTAAATTAGTTGATGACAGTTCAAAAATTGTTTTATTTTCTGATTCAACCACCATTAGTCAATCTATCCAGGCCGATAAAAGTGATCTTGAAGTTGGCACTAATGTTGCTGTCAATGGAAACACCAACACTGATGGATCAGTAACTAGTAATAATATTGAAATTAATCCTCATATTGCCAATATTACTCCTGCCGTCAAAAATTAAATTTATTTTAATACTAATTTGTGAAAAATAAACTAAAAATTATTATTCCTGTTTTGTTAATCTCTTCGTCTGCCTTTGTTTTGTTCCAAATTAAAAAAGATTTTTCTTTAATTAAAAATACACTTCCAAAGATTCAAAACTCAAACTCTCTTTCTTCCTTTGATGAAATAGTCACTCCTTCTGTTTTTCAAAAACTTAGTGTTTTATCAGACCGTTGTCGTGGTTGTGGTAAATGCGTTCGTATTGATCCATCTCATTTTGACATGAATAATAATGTTGCCATTGTTATTTCTTCTACTGATTTAAATTCTTCTAATTTAAAATTAGCCATTAATAATTGTCGCGATCAAGCCATCATTCTAGAATAATTATGAATAATTATTTAACTATTCCAATTTCAGCCATAATTTTGATTTCTTATTTAATATCTTTTTTGTTAGTAAAAAATAAAAAAATTTCTCCAATTGTTCAGCGTCGTTTTTGGAATGTAATATTGCTCATTTCGTTTCTTATATCTGGAATCATAGGGTTAATTTTAGCCATATTTATCGATCTTAAATTATCAATTGCTTGGTATCGACAGATATTAAATCTTCATGTTAAAACGGGGACTGTTATGGCCTTAGTTTCCATTTTTCATCTTTTCTGGCACCTTTCTTATTATCTTAAACGACCAACACTTCACTAAATTTTGTGCTATTAAGTAAATAATTTTTTAATTTCACCAATTATCACTACGTAGTTTTTTTCATTCAAAAAATTTTTCATTCCAGGCTTCTGAATTAAATTTAGTACAGCATTCTTTATTCATATAAATATTTAACACTCAGTTTAAAATTTATTTTCTGCTTTCAGGTAGTCCGTACAAAGCTAAATTTTGATTTTTAAATCCTTTATCATTTGTTACTTCTTCACCGAACCACTCTGGAGGAGTAAAAACATTACTTTCTTCTTCATTTGGAAATTCTACCTCTGCCTGTAAATGACCCATTAATTTTTCTAAATAAATATCTAGCTGAATAACTCTATTTTGATATGGAATACTATATCTAATTTTTTCTAATCTTTTTCCTTCAGTGGTTGACCACAACTTATTAAATTGATCTTCTGTAAATTCAACTTCACTATGAGGTCTAGTTTTGCCGCCAACACCCTTTACTGTTTCAGAATAATCTTTACCTTCTTTACGAAGTCTTACTTCTGATCCATCAGCCCCAATCATTATATAGCCCTGAATTATATTTTCACAAGGATATTGTTTCAAATTTTCCGGTAAATTTTTAACCAAAAATCTTCTTTCTATTTCATCAATTTCTTGTTCTATCATAATTTATCAAAAACATTAATCTAACTGCTTTATATAGTATGGATACATATGTGTCAACAGAATAATAAAAATATATAATCAATCTATGGAAAATCACAAAATAAACATTAGATTAAGGTTGGTAATTATTAAAAACGGAAAATTATTAGTTCAATTTAGACAACAACATAATTATTATCATTATGTTGGTGGTCATCTCGAATGGGGAGAAACTATTTTAGAGGGATGTATCAGAGAAATCGCCGAAGAATGTATCGGAGCCAAATTTGAGTTTAATAAAATTCTTTACATTCGTGATTTTTTATTTCCCGAAAAAGAAAACGAACACAGCGTTGAATTATTTATTTTAGGCGACATTGATAAATTTGAAGAATTAGAACATCATTTTGATCCACAACATCCAGACAAGGATGTTTGGTGTACTTGGTTAGATATAAATAATTTACCAGATAATTTATTTCCCCATGCTTTATCAAAGAAATTATTAGCTGATTATAAAAATAATTTTCCCAGAGAAGGGGAATACGTTGGCAGAATGGACAAATAGATATTAAAATCAGCAATCTGTTAACATAATTAAAATCTGGGTTCAAAATAGAAACCGAACACCTAATGTAAAATTTAGGGCGAGTGATTCTAAAACTTTTTAATAACACTATTACTCTTTTAATAGAAATTTTTATTTAACTTGTTTTAAACCACTTCCGTCCCATTCAACTACTGGTTCATCACCATATTTTGCCTTTATTTCTACCGAATGATTTTGCCAGGTACCATATTCAATAGTTTTATTTTTTGGTCCTTCAAAAGGGGCTATTGCAAAATAAACAGTTATTCTATAGCTATCAGCCAACATCTCCACCCTTTCGCTAGTTTTTATATTATCTGATGGTCTAAAACCATGCTTAAAACTTTCTCCCGGACCATAAACTTTTCCCATTGTATAAATACCGCCTACATCTCTATCCTCGGCTGGATTAGCTGCCAGATCATCCCAACAGGTTGGATTAAGACAGGCATCCATCATATAAGATTCTCCACTAACATTAACTATTTTATAAATCTGATTAGGAATAGTTTCCAAATTTGTTTTTGGAGTTTCTTTTTTGGGAACTTCTGTTGGTTCCTCTTCTATTTTTTTCTCTTTAGCTTCTTCTTCAATCTGTTTAATTATCTCTTCAATTGGTTGAATTGAAGTTACATTATTATCTTTTTTCCATTCAACTAATTCATCTTCAGTTAATCCACTAACATGAGTTTTTACTTCACCCTTTTCATCAACTTTAATACTTATTCCTAATATCTTTTCATCTTGAGCCACCGATCTAATCTGATCTCCCACAAATGAAATAGCACTTATCTTTTCCATCGCCTTAGACACATTTCCTGGTATATTAGCCAAAGTTAAAATACTGGCTGCTGGTTCTGTTACTGTTCTCATTTTACCTACCATTTCTGATACTTTGTTTTTATCTCCCAAAGCAATCTTGGCTTCATCATCAGCTACTTCAAGTACTAAATCAGCTCCACTTACTACCAAAGCAGTCTTGGCTAAAACTCCACTAGTAGCTACTGCTGACATTCCTCCTGTTAATACTACTCCACCCACAAACACAGTTACCTTAGCTCCATTTTTAATTCTCATTGCATCTTGTTCTAATCCTTCATAAACATTTCCTTCACCAGTCCAAATTTCTTGAGATATTCTATTTTGAGATTCATTTAAAATTAATTGAGCCCTTTTTACATCTACACCTAAGTGTTTAGCCAAAGTTCTTACTTGTTTTCCCATTGGTGCACTTTCAATTACTTTTTGAATTTCAACTGAATCGTAAGCATTAACATTTTTTATTAAATTAAATGCTATTTTTTCATTAGCTAATTTATCAGCTTTCTTTTCTAATTCCATTACTTTATTCTCAAGTGTTTTCCATCCATCGATAACAGTACTCATTTCATTATTCCAATCATCATATTCTTTATATTCTTTAGCATTAATTAATACGTTGTCGGTTTGGTAGCTTAAGGTTGTGTATTCTTTTGAAATAGACAAAGTATCTTTGTAAACTTCTTGATCTAAAGATGAGTTATTTTCTTTTTTTAAAAAGTAAAAACCAATAAATAAGGCAACTGCCAATATGGCTATTACGATTGAAATAATTTTTTTTATAGACATAAATTATTTTATCAAACATATTTCAATTTCAATCCAGTGCTTATTGTCTTGCTATTATTAACTATGTTTCTAAAAATAAATCAAGATTATTTACGTAGTTTAATCTTTGGTTTTCAAGATGCCCTAGTTTCCACAACTGGTGTAATTGTTGGTATTAGTGCTGGAATTAACAATAAACAATTTGTTATTTTATCAGCTCTGGTTACCATTTCAGTTGAAGCCATGTCTATGGCTACTGGTCAATATTTAAGCGAAAAATCTGTTCACGATCTACTCCAAAATCGTCACCGTGATAATCTAATAATTGGCAGCTTGCTTATGTTTTTCTCTTATATTATTGGTGGTTTTATTCCAATAATCCCAATATTATTCGTCCCATTTCAATACTTTTCAATCATGTCAATCGTTTTTGCTTTTATCGGTTTATTTGCCTTAGGTTTTTTTAAAGCTAAGTTTTTTACTGGTAAAGTTTGGAGAAGTGCGATAGAAATGCTTATAATTGGTGGTTTAGCTACATTAATTGGACTATTTGTTGGTTCTATTTTTAAGATTTCTGTTTAAAATCCAGTATTGAACTGGCATTATCAATAAAAAACCATTACTAAAGTTTAATTTTCATCTATTTTTATAATTCTTTATTTTTACTTATTAAATCAGTACTTTTTTATAAATATCAAAACTGCTAAGTGAATGTTTACTCAAACCACTTCTTTCTCTTTCTTCTTTCATTTTTAAAATTGATAATTTATTTTTTTCATTTAATTTAGCCTTCATCAAAGCATCTACTTCTTTTTGATCGTTAGATTCTTTGTTAAAAAACCAAATTTCTATTTCCCATTTTCTATCATTAAAAGGCAAAATCAAATTTAAAATATAAGATTCAGGTCTCTTTTCTCTTTTAAAAGTTACAAAATCACCATATTCATATTTTTGAGCCAATTTAGATTCAATAACTTTATTTAATGCCTTTAATGAAGATTTTCTAGTATTTTGACAAAGAACTGTAATGTCAATATCAGCTCCCCACATAATGTCATATTTAAAACTTCCACCAATAATTACATTTCCAAATTTACTTAAAATATTTATTAAATTAGTTTGATTTAATAATGCCACAGCATCAGTCTTGGTTTTTTTTGAGAAATCCAAAATATCTTTATCTTTCATATCCAAATTTTATCATTTATACAGAGCTGTCTTTACATTTGGCGGACATTGTCCGCCGAAGCAGAAAACCAGAAATTACTTTTATTGGGCTGATATTTTCGAATACAACAGGCCTACGTTTTACTATGGCCTGCGGAGGAGGTGAGTCTGGGACTTTTATATCCCTATAATCTAAACATATTTTTAATCGGAATACTTTCTCCCTGTTCATTTTTAATTTGATGTTCTTCTGGATTTACAAAAATATCAATCATATTTTCCATAAATTTTGTTTTTATAGTTCGATGAATTTCTATTAATCTTTTTACATCGTCTTTTGTAAATTCATCTATAAATTTTTCAGCATCAAAGATTAGCATTTTCTTTCCTATGTCTTCAGAAATTACGCCGTGTTCTTCGCCAAGAAACACCTCTTCTTGTTCTTGATAATTTTGAAGGACACCTTTCTCGATTAATAATTTAACTAAAATTAAACTTCTAAAAGAAAAATTTTGGACATCAGCTTCGCCAATAATTTTTTTTGCTAATTTTATTTCTTGTTCAGATAATTCATCTTTTATATTTTCTGGTAAATAACCAGATCCCACAAACAAACCAGAAGCAACTAATCTTCCACATTCTTCTAATAAATCTTCATTAAAAATTTGTTTAGCTACCTCTCTATTTATATAATAATAAGCTTTATTTGGTTCCAATATTTTATTACTGAAAATATCTCTGCCTTCTCCTAATCCATTGTCTCCACTTTCATCATGATCTAATAGTTTTGATATATTTTCTCTGGTGATATTTTTACCACCATCTGAAATAATTTCATAAATTAATCTACCTGTTCTTCCATTACCGTCAGCAAAAGGATGAATTGCTTGAATTACATAATACATTAACAATGCTCGATCATTGTTATCGGGAATATTTTTAATAGAATTAAATGTTTTTTCCATTAATTCATCTTTTTTTTCTGATTCGGGTGGTAAATATCTAGTCAAAGATTCTCCAGGCGTAGGTGATAAAATTTCTACATTTTCTCCATCAATATGTCTGTTTTTTATTGGTATTCCTCGTAATATTCCGTTTAATCTAACTAAATATTTACTAAAATCTTCATATGAAACTTCTTTTATCCAGTCATCAAACCTATTTTCATCTTTCCTTAGTTCTAAAAATTTTGTTTTATCTAAAAAATCAAATATTTTTCCACCAGTTTCTAATTTTCCTTCTGTTGAATTTTTTGGCCTTTCACCGTCTTCCATAATTATTAAATTCTATCATTTCTATATAGACATTACTACAAGCTGCGGAGCATGTGAGTCTGGAGCCTTTCTATTTTTTATTAATCAATCTTTTATAAACAAAAGCCTTACCAGACCCGGATTTTAAATATTTTTCAAAATCAAATGCTTTATATTTATTTACAAAACATCCATACCAAATTAATCTAACTGGCAATAATGGTTTTGTTGCTGGGACAAATCCAGATTTATGTCTTATTAAACGTTCTTTTAAATCACTAGTACATCCAGTATAAGTATTTCCATTATTACATCTAAGAATATAAACGTAATACATATTATATTTCTATTATATATTGCGGACATTGTCCGCCGAAGCAGGGAATAGAAATTACTTTTCAAAGGCTAATTATTTCGAGTAGTAATCCTCTTACGTTAAAACTTCAGAGGGCGAAGGCGGAGAGGGTGAGTCTGGAACCTTTCTATCCCTATAACACCCTTGATTCCACTGTCTTATTCTATCAAAGATTTAAGGCTAAATGAGACAAATGAGACACTATAAAAAAGGGAAAAAGATGAGATTGACTT
>CAZOQV010000017.1:0-15328 GCA_964582365.1 uncultured Gammaproteobacteria bacterium
GGACTCATTTTAATAACTTGTTCTAAATTTTTTTTGAGTAAATTTAAGCCGTTCCAATTAGTAACAACAACAGATATTTTCATATTATTTTTTTATTAAATTAAGTAAATCTTTTTCAAAATTATCTTTTGAAAATTTTTGACATTTAATAGTAGCCTTTTTAGACATCCGTTTTAACTCATCTGGGGACTCAATTAAGTTGTTTGTTTTGGAAACTAATTCTTCAACAGTTGTCCATAAATAGCCATCTGTACTATCGGAAATAATTTCCGGAAGACCACCTTTGACAATTACAACAGGAACTAAACCTGAAGCCATGGCTTCAACAACAGTCATGCCAAAATGTTCAGTATTTTCTGGATGAATGTTTTCGTCAACATCAAAACCAGCGGCATGCCAATATATTTTAGATTTGGAATAAATATCTTTAAGTTCAGTAAAGTTGGGATTAATAACAAAATGAATTGGGAGATTTTTAGCTTTTTTCTCTAAATATTTTAAATAAGAATTTTCTTCTGATTTACTGAGACTGCCACCAGCTAAAACTAATTTCCAATTAGTAACTTTTTTTTCTTCATATAATTTTTTAAAAGCATCAATTAAAACATCTTGTTTTTTAGCATTTAAAACATTGTCAAAACGACCAACCGATAAAATGATATTTTTTTTATCATCTGATGAATCAAACTTATCGACGTCGACCGGAGGATAAAGAATATTAATTTTAGAAGGAATGCTGTTTTGATAAAATTTAGCAGTAAATTCTGAATTACAAATTATTTTTGAAAATAACAACAATTTTGAGTTGTCTAATAATTTATTGGCTATATTTTTATTATTAAAAAAAGGAACTTGAATATGGAGAAAATTTTGTTTAGCAAAAACAAGAGGGATGCTCCCATCACCTAAATAAAATAAAACATCGTAGTCGTGAGTTATTTTAATTTTATTAATAAAATTAAAAATTTTTTGTTTAATTTTTTGAGAGTTAAGAGAATGATTAATAAATTTTGATAAATTTCGTTCTTCTTCTAGAAAATCAATCTGTTTGGGTTTAATTTGAAAAATATCTTTAACTAACTTTAAACCTTCTAAATTTAGAGAAAATCTTTTAGTAGCTTTTTTTATTAAATCTTGATCACCAGACCAAAATAAATCGACTTTATAACCATGTTTTAATAAAATTTCGGCGACAGTTAGACAGTATCTTTCACCGCCTCCAAGGGTGTCTAAATAAGGGTCGTAAATTGCAGCTCTTTTCACCATTATGTTCATAATAACATTAAATTTGTTTGTTTTGTTTTTGTTGGATTTCCCAAAGACGAGCGTAAATCAAAAAAGTATCGAATGTTTCAAATAAAACAGAAATCCAACCAACTGTTCCATCTTTCCACATTTGTTGAATAATTAGTCTTTCCCAAATTTTGGTTAACATCATCCTAATAAAACGCCACCACACAACAGGTGGATGATTATTTTGAAAAAGAGCTTGAGCTTCCATATCTGTCCAAACTAGCGTTTTATTAACCATAGAATTAAGATTTCGGTGAGTATAGTGAAGGAGGTCTGATTTTAAGTGTTCCAAGGGGCCATCAATGAGTGGTTCTTCGTGAAGAATTCCTTCATAACCTTTGAAATGTTTTGTATTATAAAGCCTTTTAACATAATCAGGATAGGAACCGCCATGTTTGACTCTTTTACCAAGATAATGGTTAGCACGAGGAATGGCATAGTGAGTAATAGAATTATTTTTGATATTTATTTTTTTGATAATCTCTTGTTTTAATTCATCAGTAATTCGCTCATCAGCATCGATATATAAGATCCAATCTTTAGTGGCGTTTTTAAAACCTAAGTTACGCCATTTGGAAAATTTTTTATTATATTCGTCAGTAGTTTTAATAATTTTAATATCAGAAATATTTTTTCTGGCCAAATTAGCAGTATTGTCAGTGGAATTAGCGGCAACGAGAATTACTTCATCGACCCAATTACATGATTTTAGACAGTCAACAATCATTTGTTCTTCATTACCAGCTAAAATTATAATAGAAAGATTTTTAATTTTCATTGCCAACTCCCCTTTTTCATTTTTTTTGAATAAAGATCAATAACAGCCTGTCGTTGCCATTTTGATTTAAATAAAAATTTAAATGATTCTCTAAAGATGGCAAATTTAGTTTTTAAACTGGCGTATTTATAGGCAAAATAAATTCGATTTCGAGTTATAAAATAATTCTGTAAATCTCCTGGGCCTTTGGTTGATCCAGAATTAATGTGCCAAATGATTGACTTGGGGGCACAGGCCATTTTGTAACCAGCCATTTTGGCTCGTTGGCAAAAATCAACGTCTTCTAAATACATAAAGTAATTTTCATCTAAATTACCGATTCTTTCAAAAACTTGACGACTGGCCATAAGACAGCAACCACTAATGAAATCGATATTACTTTTAATTTTGTTAAATTGGCCTTTATCAACTTTATCGATATCAATATTACTGCCATAAATATTATTCCAATCCATTTGACCACCCATTGACCAAATAACTTTACCTAAATCTGATTTTTGATAACGATCTTTATGATATTCAAAACCCGGAGCAAAATAGATTTTTGGGCCAACAATATCGTAATTATCTGTTTCTTTTAACAATTCTTCTATAAAATTTGAATCAACTAAAACATCATTATTTAAAAGAATAATAAAATCAACCTTATTTTTAAGAGCATAGTCAATACCAAAATTATTACCTCCGGCATAACCAAAATTACCTTTAGTGTCTATAATTTTAACTAATTTGTTGTTTTTATATTCTTGATTAAAAATCTTAAGAGAATCGTCAGGCGAACCATTATCCACTAAAACTACTTCGTATTCAAACGAATTATGATTAATTTTTAAAAGAGACGTAATTGTTTCAAGCGTAAGTTTAGGCTGTTTCCAATTTAGAACGATAATGGCAATTTTTTTCATGAACTAAAAATTTTTAGTTAGATAACTTAAAGTTAGACGAATTTTAAGTAAAAATTTTTTTAAAATATTAGAAGAATATTCGTTTTTAAAATATTTATTGAACCAAAAATCGTATTCAAAAAGTGTTTCTTGACTGGCAGAAACGAATGATTCTTTGGTGATGGATTTTTCTTGGCAACCTTGTTTTTCCCAAAGTCTGACGTAAACTAAGGCAATGGCGAATGCTTGTAATAAGGAAAAAATTAAACCATGAAAACCATCTTTGTAACCTTCAGCAAAAAAGAAACGACTATTAAATTCTTGAATTGGTTTTAGAAGAAAATCACTGATTTTTAATTTATAATTTTGAACAAACAATTCATCGGCTTGGATTCCACTATAACGAAGAGCCCGAGTAATATATTGACTCACGTTGGTGTAATTATTATGGTGAATAGCCATTTTTTCAGAATCTAGAAGAGTAATACTGTTGCCCTTAGTGACTGGTTGGCTATGAATTTCTTTTTTCCAAGTGACAGAACCTTTTTTAAAGAAACGAATTAAATAATCAGGCCAACAGTTAGAATGACGAATCCACTTACCAAAAATAATATTTTTACGAGGAATTTTGACAAAATCCACATCAGATCGCTTAGTAATAGAAAGTAGTTCTTTTTTGAGAGTTTTGTTCAAAAATTCATCGGGGTCAAGAAGTAAAATCCATTTTCCAGTGGCTTTGGAGAGAGCATAATTTCTGGCAGGTTCAACATATTTCATTGGACGATAAGAAAAAACATGAGCTCCTGATTTTTTTGCAACTTCTTTACTATTGTCGGTAGAATTCATATCGACAACAATAATTTCATCGGCTAAATTTTTAATAGAATGAAGGCATTTAGAGAGAGCTTCCGCTTCGTTTCTAACATTAATTACAGCCGAAATATTAGGTTTATTTTTCATAATTGAATGCTTTATTTTATCACTTATTGACTTGGTAAATCCTGACTTGACTATTATTAAAGATTTCTTTAATTTGAAGATCAAAAACGCTTAGTAAAAATTCTTGATCATTGACCAAATAAATATAGTCAATATCGTTATTAAGAAGGAAACCGCGGGCAAAATATTTATCTGAAGTGGCAAAAAATTTTTCTTCATCGCTTCGTCTTTGTTTCCAATCAAAACCGGTAATATCGAGGTTCATTTCATCTTCTAAAAATGTTTGTTTATTACTGAAAGCAGAAACATAAGAAGTGGTTTCGTAAGCATATAAAGGAATAGGAGTTGTCATTTTTTCTTTTTTATATTTATTGTAAGGATAGGTTAAAACGTAACCATCTTTTTGATTTTTTAAAAAGTCTAAAGCTTCAATTTCGGCGTTTGGAAGAGAACTAGGAGGTGGATTTCCAAAATAATCTTTTAAGGTACTAAAACTGGTAAGACAAGAAATAAATAATAAAACTAAAATTAAAAATTTATGTTTTGACCAAAGATTTGATAAAAATTGAGCAAAATAAAAATTAGAAAAAAAGAGAAAATAATAAAAAAATTGGATAGTGTTCCAAGCAGTTCCTTTTTGAACGAAAAGAAGAGGAATTATAAAAGAAAAAAATAAGACAAAAATAATTAATTTATCAAAATCAGTTAATTCTTTTTTAATTTTTTTTGAAATTAAAGTAAAAAGTCCTAAGCATCTGGTGCCAAGATTACCAATAAAAAAAACAAAAATTAGTCCAATTTCTAGAATGATGGAAATTAAAATGTTGGTTTGATTGTTTCTAAATGAAGCTAATTTGGGCCAATAAAATTTATCAACTGATTCTATCATCGAGCGAGCAAACCAAAAAGGTTTGAATTCTAGTAGTTGTTCTCCGTTTAAAACTCCCAAAGCAAAAAGGATTAATAATGAAGTTACTCCCATGACTAAACAAATAATAAAATTAAAACCAAATATTTTTTTAGAACGAATTAGTCCAAAAAGCCAATAAAAGGAAAGGGCTAAGCCAACTAAAATACCAGCGTAAACCTTTATTCCGCTCAATAAAGCAAAAATAAAACCAATTAAAATAGCCCATTTAATTGAATTAGAGTTGCGATGTTTAATCCAAAGAATTAAGCCACCTAGAATTACTATTAGAGATAAGGCAAAAGGAGGATTTAAAAGAGTAGAAACTGACTGCATTGACCAAAATAACGATTCTCCACCGATTTGCTGATTTTTAATAAGAGTGTAAATCCAACCGAAAGAACCAGCAAAATAATTCAGTAAAACAAAAAATATACTGGCAGATTTTTTTTTGGTAATTAAAAAAGCTAATTTAAAAGATAAAAATCCAATTAAAAGAGAAAAAATAATTGGTAATATTTGAAAATAAAGAATACTGGGGCTAAGACTGGTTAGGTTGGAAATAATGGCAACTAAAAAATTAAAAGCCCAATGATAGTTACTTAACAAAGTTCCAGAATAAATTGGATTTTTAGGCGGGACTTGTTGTTTTAATTGATTAATTAAACTTAGATGCCAAATGCCATCATGACCATTTGGGCCCCAAAAACCGAGTCCAAAATCGTATTTTAGACCACTACGAAACATCGTCAAAGAAAAGAAAAACGTACTTAAAACAATAATAACAAAAGGTAAAATTATTTTTTGTTTTTTAAACATAACAATTGGTGCCAAAACCAAATAATTTCATTTTTTGAAAACATAATTAAATATAAGCAATAAATTAAAACTGATATTAAAATTTTAGAAATGATATTAATAACACTATTTAGATTTAATGTTTGTAATAAAACACAAGGAATAATCATTGAAATAGTGGCAATTATTGGATGAAAAATAGTTTTTAAAATATGAATATCAAAAACTTTTTTGGCCACAAACCAAACAATAAAAGAACTTAATCCAACCAAAAGAGTGGCCCAAGCGGTACCCATATAACCAAACTTGATACTTAAGATAGGAAAAAGAATCCAAGTTAAGGTGGCCCACATAATCATAAATTTAGTGGTCAAAGTTATCTTGCCAACTGCATTAAAAGCATTAGTCAAAGGAGAGGTTACAGAAGCAATGGCAACATTAATAGCATAAAGATAAAGGGGGGCAATGGCTGGAGCCCACTTAGTGTATTTAGGAATTAAATTAATGATATCGGAAGAAATTAGAGCAATACCGGCAGTCATAGGGAAAACAAAAAGAGCGATGAAATAGATACTTTTTTCAATTGATTTTTTTAAAACTTCTTTATTGTCTTGAAGACGAGCAAAAGTTGGAAAGGTAATTTTCATAATAGCATCCATAAAACTTAAAGGAATTCTGGGGCCTTTTTGAGCCCAGGCGAGAATACCGTAAGCGTCTCTCCCAATTATTCCAGCTACAAAAAGACTGGAAAATTTATCTTTAGCGACAGATATAAATGTGTTTAGCTGATAAGGAATACCGTATTTAAAAAGTGATTTAACTGAATCTTTGTGAATTGCAAAACCGATTGGCCAAGAACTAAAGAGATAAATAATAATAACTCCAACTAGACTGCGAACAAAAGTGGCAATAGCATATGAATAAGCACCAAAACCTAAAAAGGCAAAAACAACAGCAAAAGTATAAAAAATAGCATTTTCAATAATATCGACGGTAGAAATTAATTTAAAATTAAGTTTTCTTTCTAAAAGAACAGAAGGAACTGTTTTAAATGAGGCGCAGACAAAAGAAAAACAAAGTGAAAGAAAAATCAACAGTTCTTTAGATCCGTAACTTTTATTAACACTAATCTTGGAATAAACAAAATAAATAACAATTAAAGCAATAAAAACCAAAATTTGTTGAATGGTAAAAGTGCTTTGTAGCTCTTTTTTTGTAATTTCGGTCTTTTTTTGAATTAAAGCAGCAGCTAAACCGATGTCAGAAAAATAACCTAAAATACTGACAGATTCAGAAACAATAGCAAATAAACCAACGTCACCAACACCTAAAAGAATACTTAAAAGAAAAAAACCAACAATAGAAATTCCTTGAATTCCAATATTTCTTAAAGAAAGAAATAAAACATTTTTAGTAGTTTTATGTTTTATTTCTTGAAGATTAATTTCATCCATATTGGTTTTAATAAATATAAAATTAATCCAATCCAAGCAAATAAAGAAATATAATTGGAAATTGTCCTAATGGAAGTGTTTTTTAACTTAACATAAATTTGATGCTCCCCCGCCTTTAGATTTATAACCATACGACCAAGTTCTGGTTCAATTTTATAATCTATTTTTTGACCTTTATCAGTAATTTCAAAATTTGGAAAAGCCAATTGAGAAATAGTTATCTCGGCCGTTTGGTTTAAAAATAAATTGAAATACAACCAATCAGTTCCTTTCTTTTGACCTGACATGTTAATCAAAGCTTCTGATGGTTCAATCTTGTCGATATAAGGAGTGGCTACTGATTTGGCAGCAGTACCGGCAGTTTTAGGAAGATAATCATAGATACCAGAAGTTGTTTGATTAGACCAAGCTTTGCCTGAGAATTTCTCTTGATCAGTTAATGGTCCGCTAGTAATGGGGCGAAAATAGTTTAAATTGAGAACTAATAAAAGGACAACAAGAGAAGAAAGAGTGACAGTAATCCATTTTTTATTATTTTTTTTATTAAAAAAATAGGTTTTTAAAATGAATGGTAAAATGCCAACAGAAAGAGAAAGTAAAAAGGCGGTATGATTTAAAAATCGCCAAGGGAACTGAATTTTTTGAAGAAAAGGGAAAATTTGCCAAATGATAGTTGATTTGTTGTGAACCATGAAAATACTAGATAATCCCAAAATGGAAAGAAAAATAGAAAGAATTATTTTTTGATCTATTTTTTTCTTACGAATTAAAAGAAAAGCGGAAAAAGAGACAATTAATAGTGGAATGATCCAATGAAGATAACCAACCATGAAAGACATACCATCGTTTGGTCCCCAAACCGAAGGCCCATCACTCCAAAAATTACTAAAAAATAATTGGTTAATTGAAGCAAAATGGACAGACCAATTGTAATAACCTTCGAACATTGACTCAACTTGAGTATATTTGGTTTCAAAAAGAACAGGTAAGGTGAAAAAAGCAGTTAAAGACAAAGCAAAGAGTCCAGAAAACAAGAATTTAAGGAACAAACCCACCGGTCCGATGTTTCGGACCACCTCCCTTGACAGGGAGGTCTTTTTAAAGGATTTATTTGAGAAAAAAATTATTTTTCGGTCAGCTATAAGCCAGAAGAGACACCAGGCTATAAAAAATGGAGCAAAAGTTAAAACCATCGGATTATGAGATAACAACAAACCAGCAAAACCTATGGCGATACCAATGATATTTTTAAACTTTTCTTGTTTAATGAGTTGATAAGAAAAATAGAAAATTAAAGGAAAAAATACCGCCGCCCAGGCTTCATTGTAGGCACCACGAACATAGATATTAAGAGCATGATAAGGGACATAGGTATAAAAAAGAGCCGCAATAAATCCTCCAATCGGCCCAAAAATAGCCTTGGCCAGAAGATACATAAAAACAGTAGCTAAAATAATTTGGGTGGCAGCAATCATTTTGGCCGAGGTGACAAAAGAAAGACCAAAAGTTCGGTAAACTTGACCAACAATATATGGCATGGGTGGATAAAAATTAAAAAGTGGATAGCCATATTCATAACCTAGATCTGGAGACCAACGACAAGGTATTTGACCATCTTTAATACATTTTTCCATTTGTAATTGACGAATCATTTGCATGTCATCATGCATATTGTAGTAGCCTGGTTTAAGCAGAACAAAAAAAGCCGGAATAGTTAAGATAAAAAGAATGATGGGTAAAAAAAATTTTTTATTTATTTTAAATTTCATATAAAAGAAGTTTGTCGCCGTCTGGCTTATTAAATGATTTAATTAATTTTAACTGATTTAGTTGATTAGAGTTAATTTTAAGGCGAGATTGGTTGATTAGAAGATAAACTTCATCGCCATAATTTTTAGCATTAACAAGGCCAGATGGAATCTCAGTAAAACCTAAACCTTTACCGATTATGGTTAAATGAGGAATTTTATTGCCATAGATTTGAAGACCGTCAGGAAGAGTTCCAAATGATCCTTCAGTGCCGACAATTACATTGGCAACTAGAGATCGTTGTTTTAGAAAATCAGCCGATTCTTTAATTCCCCATCCAGAAGTCCAATCAACTAAATAACCTTGTTCAGATGATGGTAATTTTTGAACAAAAGGATTGGTTGAAATATTAAACATAAAAACAATATTTGGAATAAAAATAACTATCAATATAATTATTTTTAATGGAATGGATGATATTTTTTTTAAAAGATTAAAAATAAAAATAGAAATTAAAATTAATAAAGAGGGCAAGGTAAAAAGAATGTAGCGAGCAGTAAAAACTTTAGCAAAAACACAATTGGAAATTAAAGGTAATATCCACCAAGAGGCTAAGATTACGAATTTCCAATTTTCAATTCCTAATTTCCAATTCTTCTTAAAGAATAAAATTAAACCGATGATGCTAAAAATAATTAAAGGAATGGAAAGATAGTAACGGTAAATTTCAAAAGCATTAATTAAATGAGGTTTAAGTGGATCTAGCGGGTGTTTTATAATATCTGAAATTGACCAAATATAATCTTTGTTGCGAAGAGCAATCATTTGAAATTGAGGGCCGAGCCGAAGAACATTGTAAATTAAAAATCCAATAAAAATAGAAATTAAAGGAAGATAAATTGTAGATATTAGATCGTAGATCGTAGATTTTTTCTTTAAAATTAGAAAAGTTAAAAAAGACAAAACAACAAAATAAATGGCTGGAGATTTGGTTAACCAAGCTAAACCTAAAGCACCACCAAGAATTAATGACAAATCGAGACGAGGAAATTTTGCCAAAAGTAAAACTAAAAGTAGACATAATGCTCCAAAAAAAGATAAAAGAGTGTCGGCCAGAGCCATTCGATCGAAAAAAAATGTAAACGGAATCAAAATATAGAGCAAAGAGGTAAAAATTGACGGATAGAAATTATCAATAATAGATTGTCGAAGAAAATGAAAGATATTTTTTTCCTTACTGTGATAAGACAAAATGGTGGCAGTTAATAAAAATAAAACAACCATGAGGCCAAAACCAGCAAAAACAGAGATAATACGACCACTAACAAGAGGGTCGGAGAAAAATTTAAGAGTAGCCGCATTAAGCCACATAAAAAGTGGTTGCTTGCCATCAGTTTGAGGAATAAAACGCAGAGTTTCTTCTGATTTGATTACTTGAGCCCAACGAACGTAAATGGCTTCGTCGCCAAAAACAGGAATGGATGTTAAATTTTGAAGACGGGATAAAAAATAAAAAGCACAAACTATAAATATGATAAAAAAACGAAAAAACTTATTTTTGGTCATAAACACCTTGAATATTGTTTCTAATAACCCTAAAAATTTCTTGAAGCATTTGTTTTGATTCTTTTTTGAAACGAGTACCATCATCTCCTTTGGTGGTGCTTAAATCTTCATTTTTCCAGTTAACTTCAACTTCTTTGATTTTATAACCCCATTTTTGGGCCATAAATAAAAGTTCAACATCAAAAGCGGAAACTCTCCAACCATTTTTATTTGACTTATCTTTAAAAAATTCAAGCTTAGGAAATATTTTTTTAGCTAAATCAGTGTTCATGGCTTTAAATCCACATTGAGTGTCAATTATTTTTGGAAGTAAAACTAAACGACGGCCAATAAGAAAACCTCTGGCCATAATTTTTCTAGCTAAAGAGTTGCCTTCACGAGAGACACCCCGAGAACCAATAACAACATCGTATCCATCGTCAAAATAGGGCAAAAGTTTAGTTAATTCTTTTAGTGGGGTTGATTGATCCATATCGGTAAAAAGAACGACTGGATACTTGGCTTCTTTGATTCCACCCCAAACAGCTGATGGTTTACCTCCGTGAGGTAAATTTAAAATTCTAAATCCTTTATGTTTTGAAACAAAATCTTTAGCTAAATCAAGGCTATTATCGGTTGATTCATCGTTGCAAATAATAACCTCCCAGTCAAATTTTTGACTTTTGAGGAAATCGGAAACTTCATTTAAAACGCCTTTTTTAAGGTTATTTTCCTCGTTGTAGCAAGGAATAATAATAGAAATTGATTTCATAGATTGATTATACAAGTTTTTTACTGATTAAATGGGAAGGGAAAATCAATACTAATGTCACCAAAAGATTTATATCCAGTTTTAGAAGGGATAATTATTTGAATTAGCGGATCTTTAAAATCACCACTTGGTTTTACTTGATAAAAATCCAAAAGATAAGAAAAACCATTATTTTGACCAGCCGGAACAGAATAAGAAAGATTGAATTTTTTGTCACTAGTTATTTTGGAAATATGTTTAACAACATTAACTTTATTAGTTAATGAAAATGAACCAATATTATTGTCTTTAATTTTAAAATATATTGAAGATAAATAAATTGTGACAAAAAATAGGAAAATAATTTTATAATTTATTTTTAATTTGGCGATTAATTGGGAAAAAACTAAAATAATGATGGGTAAACAAAAATTGAAATAATATTCAGATGGCCTTTTGCCATAAAAAATAAAAATGATGGGAAAAAATAGCCAGGTAAAAAATAAAGTTTTGTTTATATGGCTCTTTTTGGAAAGAAAAAATAAAATTAAAGATAAAAGCAACCAAAATAGAATTGATAAAAATTGTGATTTTATTAAGAATATTGAAGAGAAATAATTTGTCAAAACTGGGATAAAAGCTAAATAATTTTTAGCAACAGTACCATTTTCAAAAAAGTTTAAAAAGAGATTTAAGTTTAAAAAATCGTGTCTTAAATCAAAAATTAATAAAGGTAAAAAACTAAAAATAAAACCAGCAAATAAAAAAATAATTTTCTTTAAAAAATCTTTTTTAGAAAATTTAATTAAAAGAAAAACAAAAGCTGTAAAACTTAAAATAATTAATTGGACATGAATATGAAAGGAAAAACCTAAATAAAAGCCCAATATTAACCATGTTTTTATTTTACTGAAATTAAGAGTATTTAGAAGATAAAATAAAAAAATAAATAAAAAAGGAACCAAAAGCGGGTTCCAAGAAATAGTATCAATAGAAATGGCTAGAGGTAAAATTGACCAAATAAAAATAAAAACATAAGCAATTTTTTGGGAAAATATTTTTTTTAAAATAAAAAAGGAAGAACTTAAAAAAACAAAATTATAGGTGGCGACAAAGAGAATCATGGCATAAGGATTAAGTTTGGTTATTAAATAAAAAGGTAAAAGAAGGTAGAAAAAATAAGGGCCGAGCATAAATCCGTTATCGTTAACAACTCTGGGGCCGATTAAGGTCAGCTTTTTATCGACAATAATTTGTTTAATAGTAAAAGCATCTCTCTCTTGATCCCAAGCAAAGCCAATGGAATTAGATAGATTGTGTAAACGTAAAAAAAGACCGAGACTGATGATTAAGATAAAAAGTTTATTTTTCCAAAGAAAAATACCTATTTTTTTAATTTGTTTTTTTACCATCTGGATTATGAACAAGCTTGAAAACTTGGATGCCATCAATCTCCCACTGTTGGTCTATTTTAGCCCAACCAAAGGCAGCAACATCATATTCAGGATTACCAATAGGGTTACATTCAATTTGGAAAGGAACACAAACGACAAAAAGTTGTTCGGTTAATTTGTCATTAATTTTAAAATAATGTTTATTATCGTCTAAGTAATAAGAAAAACCCCAACCCATTTTGGATAATAAAGCATAATTAAAATCTTGACCATTAGAATTAGAAGTTATTAAATCAACTATTTGTGTGGTAGTTTTTAGTTGATTGTTTGGTTGATAACGGAAAGGATTATTTAAAAAAGAAAAAACAATAATTAAAATTAAAAAAGGAATGCCTATAAACTTAAATTTATTGATTAAAAATCCAGCCATGAGAAAAATACAAGGAAAAAGAAAAGCAAAATAATGGGCATAGATATGTTGTTTGTAAAGAGCTAGAGCGATTAGGCCAGATAAAGTCCAAAAGAAAATAATCCAATAACTAGATTTTTGCTTTTTAAATTTGATTAAGGTTAAAAATATTAAAAGCGCAAAAACAACACTAATAATTATGCCAACTGTTTTATTTCTGCCAGCAAGTAGATCGGTGTTTACCTGGTTAAAAATAAGTGGTAATTCAGGAATGGCTTTGTATGGTTTAATGTTGACCGTGGTTTCGCGCTGAGTAAAGAAAGTCATTAAGGCTTTGATGTTTTGACCATCGTGTTTGAGATCAAAAAGAATTTGAGGAGTTAGGGACAAAATAAAAATTAAGGCAGCAAAAAGAGTGAATTTGATAAAGGGTTTTAATTCTGGAGATTTAAATTTTATAAATTTAATAAAATTATAAAACCAAAAGAGACCAGTAACGGGTAAAAGAGCCAATCCAAGATAATGACTGTTCATAACCATCACAAAAGCTAAAGAGGCATAAAGAAAGTAATGATATTTTTTAAGACGAAAAGCTTCAAAAAAGAAAAATATAAAGAGTAAGCTAAAAAATGGCATGATGTTTGGGTTCCAAATGAAATTGGAATATTTAATGACTACTGGAGAAATGGCAAAAAGAAATGCAGAAATTAGACCAACAGATCGGCCAAACCAGCGTTTACCAATGTAATAAAGTAGAAAAACAGTAGCAATACTGAGAAGGGCAATAAAAATAGCTGGGCCGACAGGACTGTAATTGGCTAAAAATAAAGATGGGGCGATTAAATAATAAAACCAAGGGCCAAGATACATATTGCCGATGCTGGTTTGAGGGCCGATGAAAAATAAATTGCCGTGTTGAAGAAAGTCTTTGATAATAACGACATCACGACCTTGATCCCCTAGAAATTCCATATAATCGGAAATTCGGTAGAGACGGAGAAAAGAGGCTAAAATTAAGATGAGAATTAAAAGCCAATGTTTTTTAAAAGTTTTTTTAATCACGGTGAAAATTGATCTTACTCCAAAGTTTAAATAGATCGGAAAAACTTTTAATAATAACTTTAAAATTTCGACCAGTAGCCTTACCTTCTAGACGAGGATAATGATGAACAGCAATTTCAACGAAGCTAAAACCGGCTTTTTTAGCTTTGATTAAAAATTCGCTACTAATAAAAGCCCCTTTTTCAGCTTCTAGTTTAGGAATAGTATCGATGACCTTTTTGCTGATTAGCTTAAAACCACAATCGATATCGGTGACACGAAGACCAAAAAGAAGAAAAATCAACAACTCCCAAAGTTTTGAAGTGATAATCGTAGCCTTAGAAACTTGACGAACCAAATAATATCCAATGACCATATCAGCCTTAGTTTTTTGTTGTTTTTTAATTAGTTTTGTAATTTCAGAGAAATCAAATTGGCCATCAGCATCGGTAAAGGCAATCCATTTATATTTAGCATTGTAAACACCACTTTTAAAAGCAGCTCCATAACCACGATTTGGGTTATGAGTGATAATTTTAATCTTTCCAGGATATTCTTTTTTAATCTCTTCTAAAATTTTACCAGTATTATCCTTTGATCCATCATTAATTAAAATTATTTCCCATTTTCCGGTTATTTTTTTAATAATAGGAATGGCTTTATTAATGGTATTTCTGATGTTTTTTTCTTCGTTGTAGCAAGGGAAGAAGACAGAAAGTTCGTCAATTAAAAAATTAGTCATAGGTAATTATAGAATATAAAAGGCTTAAAAAACAGGTTATGGCTTTTTTAGTTGACAAATGGGCAATGTAGTAATATAATATCCTATAATTATATATTAATAACGCAGGTGGAACACAAAATATTAAATCTCAGTCTAGCTTTAAGCGCAATAGTGATTCTTTTTTTATCATTATTCAACCCTACTAGGGCTTTTGGTTATTATAACGGTACTGATAGTGCACAAGTTATCTCAGTCGACAAAAAGGTTCGATCTATTGGTGATACTCAATATTATGACAATATTGAAGCTTCTAAAAAAACCTTTTACGAAAAAGATGTGATTGAATTTCAAATTAAAGTTGAAAATATCAGAACTGAAGTGATCTATAATATCAACGTTAAAGATATATTACCTAAATATTTATCTTTGATTTTTTATCCTGGTACTTTTGATAATGATCAATATATTGTCGAATGGAATATTGACAGATTAAATGCTGGTGAAAGTAAAACATATTTAATTAGAGCTAAAATTAACAATAGTATTAAATTAAATACTCTTACAAAACAAACTAATAAAACTGAAGCTTGTGGTGCTGGTAAGTGTGATGCTGACTATTCTAGTTATTTTATTGGTAAAGCTAGTATCCCAGCCACTGGTGC
>CAZOQV010000018.1:0-13977 GCA_964582365.1 uncultured Gammaproteobacteria bacterium
GAAATTGGAACATACGAAATCCGGGCTCTTGTTAAGATAAATAATAAAAAATATATTGTTTAAATAATAAGACGCTATATCGTTTAAAAAAGGCATACCCCTGGGTAAAATTTTTAAAATTTTATTTGAGGGTTTCTTTTGGTCAAAAATTGAAGCAATGATAAACTAAGAAATAAAATGAAATTAGAAAAAGCTAAGGTTTTTGGAAAATATGTGTTTAGTTATTTGCCGGATGATAAATTTGTGGGGCAAAGAATTGCTTTGGAAAAATATGAACCATATTTGACCGAATTGATGTTATCCAAAATTAAAGTTGGTGACGTAGTTTTGGATATTGGAGCCAATATCGGTTATTATGCGGTTTTATTTGCTGATAAAGTAGGTAAAAAAGGAAAAGTAATCGCGATTGAACCAGATCCAGTTAATTTTGAAATCCTACAAAAAAATATTAAAGAAAATAAATTATTTAATGTGGTGGCGGTACAAGCGGCAGTAGGAAATGAAAATAAAAAAATGAAGATTTTTGAGTCGAAAGAAAATTTTGGGGATCATAGATTATGGCAAAATCCCTCTAAATCTCCCTTTGACAAAAGGGAGACTTCTGATATTTTTTGTCGAAGACTAGATGATTTATTAAAAGAATTGGAATATCAAAAAATTGATTTTATTAAAATGGATGTACAGGGTTTTGAATCGTTGACGATTGAAGGAGGAGAAAAAATAATTGAGAAAAATAAACCAATTATTTTCTTTGAGTATTGGCCGTGGGGAAATAAAAATGCGGGATCTGATATTAAAAAAATGATGAACTTTTTTAGAAAAATTTATAAAAAAATATTTTGGGTGGATGAATATATTCAGATCCACTTCCCTGTTTCGCAAAAATTTTTAGATAAAAAATATAGCGATAAAAATGAAGAAGATTATGGAAATTTATGGATAAAAAATGAAATTTGTTTTAGCGACTTGTTGGGGCAATTTAAAGACTTTTGGATAAAAAAGTTTATCAAAAGAATTTTGGGGAAAACAGAGACCTAAAGAAATAAAATTAAGACTTTGACCAAATTGAATTAAAAATATTTTTAAAATTGTCAGCCAGATTTTGATTGGTAATTTTGATACCAACTAAGTTAGTGTTTTCCATTGACAAAATACTAACGACATCGCCAATAATATACATGGCAAAATCTTTAACCGAGTCTTCTTTTGATAAATATTTAACTTCAAGTTTTTTTCTTGATTGATAAACTTTTAGATTTTGATGCTCAATTTCAGAATCGTTGATGAGAATTTTGGTAGAAATATTCTTATTAATTTTATGATATTTGGTTTTTTCGTGCCATTCGGTATCAAAAATAAATTGCCAAGATGGTTCCCAGACAAATTCATTTCTGAGAAGATAAAGAGTGGAATTTTTTGGAGCATCGATCAACATTGATAAATAGATTTTTTTTAAACCTTCTTGGCCTTCAAAAAAAATTATCTGGGGTAAATTAAATTTTTGATTAACAACCGATTGAAGATTAATTTTAAGTGATTCAAGAGTCTGAAACTTTTGGTTTATTTGCTCTTTTTCTTTTTTTAAATATTGTTCTAAGACTGATAAATCTTGGGCAATAAATTGTTTGGTTTCATTTTTATAAGAAGTACCAACCAAGCCTTTGGCAATTAATGAATTGAGAGTGGTATAAACACTACTACGGGAAAGATTGCACTTTCTGGCTAAAATTGAGGCAGTGGTGGGAGAATTTCTTAATAGAACGGCATAAATCAGAGATTCATAATCCCCTAATCCTATTTTTTTTAATTCATCTTGAATTAATTCCATAATTGTATGTTAATTTATCTAGTTGTCGTAATTGTACGACATGTTGAACAGATTAGTCAACGGCAGTACTATAGGGTGTACTTTAAAATTAATAAAATTAAAGAAAGAAAGGGGTGTTTTTTTTATGAAGACAGAAAAAACTAAGGCGCCGATTATAATGCAACATGAATTGACTTCGAGGTGTAATAATAATTGCGGTTTTTGTTATAACCCAGAAAGATGTTTATCTGTTTTTACTCCAAGAGAAACTGATAAACAGAAAAATGTTTTGGTGGCAAAAAACTCAATCGAAAAAGGGATAATGGCGGTCTGCTTGACTGGCGGAGAACCATTGCTGATGGGTGAGCATTTTTTTGAAATAATGAAACTCTATAAGCAAACTGGTTGTTATGTAAGTATCAATAGTAATGGTCGATTGATTAATAAAGAGGTAGCAAAAAGATTGGCCGACGAGGGATTAAAATCAGCTTTGATTTCCATTCATGGAACAGAAGATTTGCATAATTTTATGGTTGGTGATAATGCTTTTCAAGAAACAGTTGATGGAATCAAAAATTTGATTGAAGTAGGAATTCATGTAGTCCCCAATTTTGTGACCACAGCAAAAAATGTTGATGACTTAAAAAATGTGGGAGATTTGATGCTTAGTTTAGGAGTTAAATCGATGACTTCGACTCCATTTTTGCCTTCTTGGGGAGCAGAATCTCACAAGGAATTCCTTCTTTATACAGAACACTATAAAAAGTATTTTGAAAGTATTAACTATATTAGAAACCTGGGAATTAAAATTGACAGCACTTTGCCTATTCCAGCTTGTGTTCTTATTAAAATGTTCCCAACTGAATGGAAAAATTTTTTGGAAGTACTTTCACCTCGGGTCTGCATGGCAGGAAAATCGTTTGGAGTGGTGTCTCCTGATGGATATTTTCGTTCTTGTATCCAAGCACCATATTTGGAAAAATTTGGAGGAAACGTAATTGATGCCTATGATGATAGTTGGAAAAATGCCAACAAATGGGCAGAAATTGAACTTATTCCAGAAGAATGCCAAAAATGTGAAGTTTTGGATGTTTGCGGCGGCGGCTGTAGAACTGGATGCATGTGGGACAATAAAGGTTCGGTCAATGGTTCGACTATGTATATGGGAAAAGCATTGATCAGAGAAGAGGCGAAATATTTTTTAAAAAGAGCTGAGGTTACAACTCCAATTAAAAATGAAAAGGTATTCAAATTTAAATCCGAGATTAAATTTAGAGATGAAGAATGGGGAGTAATAGTTTTTAATCCAAACTTTCAATCGTTTACAATAGTTTCTAAAGAAATCTTTAATTTTAAGGAACATTCTTTTACGGCTTCAACAAAATTAATAAATGTGTTAATTTCTATGGGAGCGGTTGAAGAAGTTGAAGATAAGAATTATTTGAAATTAGAGGGTGAAGTTTTGCCTGGTGGCACTTTACTGCCAAGATTAGGTAAAAATCTTATCGATAACGAAAAAGTTTATTGCCTTAGAGCAGATACTGGTGAGCGGTATTATTTCTGAGAAACAGTAAACAATAAATTACGGGCGACCGAAAATCTTTTAAAAGATTGAGGTCGCCATTTTTATGGAAAAAAGTTAAATTGATTTGTTTTTTATCTGTAAGTTATAATAAGGCTGTATGTCAAAAATAAAAAATATCTATGCTCGAGAAATATTGGCTAGTGGCGGAGCCCCAAGTTTAGAAGTTACTGTCACTTTAGAAAGTGGATCTATTGGCGAAGCATCGGTTAGTTACGGTGCATCAGCTGGATCAAAAGAAGCCACTGTGCTTCTGGACGGAGATAAATCCAGATATAACGGTAAAGGAATGTTGATTGCTATTGCTAACATTAATAATCAAATTAAAAACGCATTGGTAGGAATGGAAGCGACTGAACAAAGAGCCGTTGATAATAAAATGATTGAAATTGATGGAACTGTGAATAAGGCAACTTTAGGCGGAAATGCAATGTTAGGAGTCAGTTTGGCGGTGTGTCGAGCAGAAGCGAATGAAGAAAACTTACCCCTTTATAAATATTTAAGAAAAGTTTATTCAGTTGGAGATATTGGGTGGAGACTGCCAAAACCAATGATTGTAATGATTGAAGGTGGAAAACATGCTGATGAAACCACTGATTTGCAAGAATTTATGGTTGGAGCCATGGGTAATAAAAGTGCAGCTGAAAATGTGCGAATGGAAATGGAAATTTATAGTGCTTTAAAAAATATTTTAAAAGCAGATAAGTTATCTACCAATGTCGGTAATGAAGGTGCTTTTGCTCCAAATGGAATCATTTCCAATGAAAAACCAATTGAATATTTAACTCAAGCTATTATTAATGCTGGTTATATTCCAGGGGTGGATGCGGGTGTTGGTATTGATGCGGCAGCCTCGGAATTTTATAATGAAAAAACTAAAAAATATACTTTAAAATTAGAAGGAAAAGAATTAACTTCAGAAGAGCTAATCGCCTACTATAAACCTTGGATTGAAAAATATTCAATTGCGACAATGGAAGATATGTTGTCTGAATTTGATTGGGATAATTGGCCAAAAATGGTAGAAGCTATAAATGGAAAATTTCCTTTAATTGCTGATGATTTAACCGTAACTAACGTTAATTTGTGGCAAAAAGCAATTGATATGAAAGCAGCCACAGCAATTTTAATTAAACTTAACCAAGCTGGAACCTTAACTGAAACTATGGATTGTTGTTTATTGGCTAATAAATATAATTTAATGACCATGCCAAGTCACCGAGGTGGCGGTGAAACTAATGATACTTTTATGGTTGATTTAGCAGTGGCAGTTAATTCGGCTTATATTAAAGTTGGCCCAACTAGAGGTGAAAGAGTTTGTAAATATAATAGATTAATGAGAATTTCTGAAGAGCTAGAAAGTTCATCAAGTTTATAAAGTTATAAAGTAAAAATAAATGCAAAATAAAAAAATAATTTTGATTATTTGCGATGGTATGGGTGATTTACCTATTGTTGAATTTGGAAATAAAACACCATTGGAAGCAGCTCATACACCAAACATGGATTTTTTATCAAAAAATGGAACTAACGGGATAATGCATGTGTTGGGAAAAGGGGTTAGGCCAAATAGTGACGAAGCTCATTTAACTTTATTTGGCTATAATTTAGAAACTGATTATCCTGGTCGAGGTCCAATCGAAACGGCCGGAGTTGGCTTTGAATTAGAAGAAGGAGACATTGCCATAAGAGCTAATCTGGCAACAGTTGACGATGAATTAAAAGTTTTAGACAGACGATGTGGCAGAATTGAGGATACTTCACCATTAATAAATGAATTAGATGGCATGGAAATTGATGGAGTTAAATTTTTACTCAAGGCTGGAACTGGACATAGAGTGGCTTTGGTGATGAGAGGCAAAGGACTTTCAGATCAAATTACAAATTCTGATGTTCATTATGTAACTGAAGATAAGGTTGTTGAAGATTGGCTAAATTTACCGGTAAATATTATCCAACCAATGAATGATTCGGCTGAGGCTAAATTTACGGCTGAAGTATTGGAAAAATTTTTGAAAAAAGCTAATGAAATTTTAGAAAAAAATCCCGTAAACAAAGAACGAAAAGAATCTGGACTACCAAAAGGAAATTATCTTTTAACCAGAGGACCGGGTTATTTTAAAAAATTAGTGGGATTTAAAGAAAAATATAATCTAAATGCTTGTTGTATTGCTGGAGCTGGATTGTATAAAGGTTTAGGAGTAATGGCAGGAATGAAATTAATAGATGTACCAGGAGCTACAGGTATGCCAAATACTAATGTTAGGGCAAAAATTGAGGCAGCGATGGAACAAATTAAAAACTTTGATTTTGTTTTTGTCCATATTAAACCAACTGATATTTTTGGGGAAAATGGTGATGCTGTTGGAAAAAAAGATTTTATTGAAAAAATTGATTTAGCTTTGTTTGGAATTGAAAATTCTGGTGCAGAAATTGTAATCACTGCAGATCATTCAACTCCCTGTTCCCATAAAGACCATTCAGTTGATCCAGTACCATTTTTAATTTACGGAAGCAATTTACCAATCGACTCGGTTGAACATTTTAATGAAAAAGAATGTATTAATGGTGGCGGAGGAGAAATTGTTGGTAAAGATTTTATGGATATAATAAGATCAGCATCATCAACCAATTAAAAAATAATCGAAGGCTAAAATAAAAGGATGAGAAATCTTTTAGTTTCGGGTATAATTCGGGTGTGGTGATAGAAGAAATCAAAATTAAGAAGGCTTTAAATAAATTACATAGTAAGTTTTTACCCTATAAATGGGATTTAAATGTTTACCGCGGTTGTAGTCATCGATGTCAATATTGCTACGCTCTTTATTCGCATCAATATTTGGAAAGTGGAAAAAATTTTTTTGACACAATTTACGTAAAGACAAATATTGTTGAAGCTTTAGAAAAAGAGTTATCAAACAAAAGATGGAAACGAGAAGTTGTTAATTTAGGAGGAGTGACTGATAGTTACCAACCGATTGAGGAAAAATACAAAATAATGCCGGAAATTTTGAAACTGATGATTAAATACAAAACTCCAATAGTGATTTCGACTAAATCAGATTTGATTTTAAGAGATATAAATTTGTTAATTGAATTGGCTTCAGTAGCCACAGTAAATGTGGCGGTGACAATTACAACTATGGATGAAAATATTAGAAATAAAATTGAACCAGGAGCCAAGCCGAGTGAAAAAAGATTGGAAATTTTAAAACAATTATCTGGTAAAAATATTGGCCTTGGTTTACATCTTATGCCTATTTTACCAATGATTACTGACAGTGAAGAAAATATTGAAAACATTTTTAGAGAGGTTTCTAAAATTCCAATTGATTATTCAATTTGTGGATTTTTAAATTTAAGATCGGCGACGAGAGTTAATTTTTTGGATTTTATAAAACGAGATTTTCCAAATTTGTTTAATGATTATTTAAAACTTTATCAATCCCCTTTTATTAGTAAAGAATATTCAAAAAATATTTATGAAAAAATTTGGAGACTTAAGAAAAAATATAATATAAATAGTGATTATAAAAAAAATTTGTCAAAAGAATTAATAGTGAAACAGTTAAATTTGTTATAATAAAATCCCTTTATGAATAAAATAAAAATTTTGGCGCCGGCGGGAAATTTTGAGTCGTTGATGGCGGCGGTAAATGCCGGAGCCGATGAAATTTATTTCGGAATTGGAAATTTAAACATGAGAGCAACAGGAGCTAATAATTTTTCAATAAATGATTTAGAAAAAATCAACAAAATTTGTAAAAAAGCGGGAATAAAAAGTTGGGTGACTTTGAATACTATTGTTTACGATGAAGAAATTGAAGAAATAAATGAAATTTTAGATAAGATTAAAAAAAGCCAAATTAATGGGATTATTGCGTCTGATTTAGCAGTAATTAAAAAGGCATTTGAGAAAAAAATAGAAATTTGCGTCTCAACTCAAATGTCAGTATCAAATTTGGAAACAGTAAAATTTTTGAATAAATGGGTGGACAGAATTGTTCTGGCCCGCGAATTAAATTTAGAACAAATTAAAAAAATAACGGAAGGAATTAAGAAAGAAAAAATTAAAGGACCAAAGAAAAATTTAATCGAAATCGAAGTGTTTGGACACGGGGCCATGTGTGTGGGAATTTCGGGAAGATGTCAGATGAGTTTGTACCATCAAAATTTATCAGCCAATAGAGGAAAATGCGTACAAATGTGTCGCCGAAAATATGAAGTGAAAGATAAAGAAACAGGTAAAGAATTAATTTTGGATAATGATTTAATAATGAGCCGAAGTGATTTGTGCACAATTGGATTGTTGGATAAATTAGTGGAAACAGGAATTATGGCAATTAAAATTGAAGGTCGAGCGAGAAGTGCGGATTATGTTGATACGACTGTGAGAGTTTATAAAAAAGCATTGAAATTAATTGAAGAAAAAAAATATAATAAAGTTGAAAAAGAAAAATTATTGGAAGAATTAAAAAACGTTTTTAATAGAGGATTTTCTGATGGTTATTATTTGGGAAGAAGTGAAAAAGAATGGGTCGAAGGAGAAAATAATTTGGCAACTGAGAAAAAAATTCTTCTTGGAAAAATTGATCATTATTATCCAAAAATTAAAGTGGCAGAAATTAAATTGACAAATAATGAACGAGTACAAAATGGCGACGAATATATAATAGCTGGTCCAAGCACAGGTGTTATAAGATTTATGTTTTTTGAAATAAAAATGGATAAAAACATCTTAACTTTTAAGACTAAACAAAAAGTACGAAAAAACGATAAACTATTTTTAGTATCGAAAAATGAAAACTAAAATAGTAGTAAATGATTTAATGCAAAAGAATTATATTTATTGGAGAGATGAACTGGTAGGCAAAAATTTTGACCCGAGATTTAAACCAGAATTAACGCCAAAAGAAATGTTGGAATTGGGAGTTTTTGGAGGGAAATATATGACTGATTGTGGCGATGAATTTCCAAAAGAATGGTTTAAAAAAGCCAAATTAAATCATAAAATTCATGATCCGAAAATAAATTTTTTTGGAATAAATGCTAGTCAATCATTATTGGAATGGGTTAAAAAAGGCTGGATAAATCCGGATGACCCGAGAGGCTGGTTTCAGTGGTATTGTCGTTATTTTTTAGGGAGAAGGCACAAAGATGACGAAAGACAAATTAAAAGATGGGTGGCGATGAGGCGACATGTAGCTCAAGTTAAAAAATATTGTCCGGTTGGAGAAAAACTTTGTCGGCCAAAACAAAGACAAGCGTTACTTCACTGGGCTTATGATAGCCGAAAAATATAATTTAACTATTTATTAAACCCACCCCTCCGATAAATCGGAGACCCTCCCTTGAAAAGGGATGGCTATTATTGTTTTGATTTTATTATTTATCTCTAAGATAAAGGTGGGTGAGGGATTTAACCAACATGGCACCAATGAGGATGACAAAATAAATTGGGTCAGTAATTTGATTGATAATCATCCAGACGACTAAGGCTGTAATGATAAACCAAAGGGCGTTGCGGTCAGCAATGGCTTCATGTAATTTCTCTCTTTCGTCTTTTTTAAGCTGATACATAATATGAAAAATATCGAGCAAAAATAGACCAATTAAAATACTGGTTAAAATATTTTTTAGATTTGGATCAATCGAAATAGAATTTATAATGGCAACAGGTAAAACAAAGGCAAAAGTATAAGCCCAACCCTGCCAGCAATTTGGGGTTAATCCCCAACCAGTATATTTTCTAGGACTGAACCATTTTGATTTTCCGATCATATTTTTTTAATTAAAAATTAATAATTAAGAATTAATAATATTTATCCCGATAAATCGGGATCGTGTTTTAAGGCAAAAATTCGTCGTCTACAACTTGAATTTTCACCTTAAAAAACGAACAACTTGTCAATTGATGTTTTTAACCTTTTAGCTACATCATGGGCTAATTTTAGAGATGGGTTGTATTTCCCTTGCTCTAAAAAAACAATAGTTTCACGACGAACGCCAACCAAATCAGCTAACTGCTCTTGAGTTAGATTTAATTTAGCTCGGTATTCTTTAATTTTGGTTTGCATAGTTATTTATTTCTAACTGTATGTTAGATCTATATAACATATTTGTCAAGCGGTTAAATAGTTTTCGTGATAAGCTGATTTTATGATTTTTATCAAAATAATTAAAAGTTTTTTGAAATTTGTATTGTTGACGGCTTTAATTCATATTGGAGTGTTGGTTTTTACTTCAATCAAGAAAGGCAATATAAAATTTTTGAATTACTTTCAAATCTTAGGGCTGACTGAGTTTTGGCCAAAAATTACAAAAGGATGGGTCAGTGATTTGATATCAATACTAATAATGGCTTCAATAATGGGCGGATTTTTGACAATATCTTTAATCAAAAGAAAAACAGTGGAAATAAAAAAATGATCAAGAAGTTCTCAATTGTAATATCTATATTGGTTGCGGCAATCATTATTAAACAAACAATTTTATTACGACAATTTAATTATGGGGCAATTCCCTCTCCTGTAATTGATGAATTTAATTATGTGTGGCAAGCAAGAAGTATACAAGAATATGGATTGCCGATGGCTTGGACATTAAATTCTGGCGTTTATAAAAATTCAAAATATAGTCCAAAAACAGGTAATCTTCAAGGTTTTAATATTACTGATAATGGAAAAAAAATAGATTTAAAACAATTTAAACAAAATTCAAAACCATTGAGTGCGGTTAAGGAAATTGATTATGGATATGGGAAAGAACAAATTCTTTTTGTGGCACCTTTTTTGGACCACCCGCCACTAGGCGGATTTATTTACAACTTAGGAATGCCTAAAAATGTAAAAGAGGTTGAAGAAGTTAAACCGGAAGATTTTAGAAAATCAGCAATTGTTTTAGCAGTAATAACTTCTGTTTTGCTTTTTATTTTTCTTTTTTTAATAACCTCTAATCCGTGGATCGCAGTTTTGTCGACGATTATTTATTCAACTGTTCCTACTTATATTTTGGCAACCAGAATGGCATTTTTGGAAAATGTGGTGTCACCTTTGGCTTTAATAACTTTTATTTTACTTTTTTGGGGAGTTAAAAGTTTTGAAAATAGAAAAAATCTAAAATTAACTTATTTGTTAATTATTTTGGCTGGTATTGTTGGTGGATTTGGAGTGTTAGCAAAAGAGCCAGCAATTGGATTTTTGGTTGGGGCGGCGGCACTTTTGATAATCAATAGAGTTAATCGAAAAATAATAATTTCTTTTTTAATAAGCGCAGCATTACCAATATTAATTTATATTGGGTGGGGTTTTTGGCTTCAAAAAGACCTTTTTGTAGGAATATTTTTAGAAAATGTTGGACGAGGATATTTTGGAGCAATTAAAATGGTAACCCAATTGGAAGCCCTTAAATTTAAAAACTTTCCGGTCGATGGTTGGTGGATCTTTGGATTTATTTCGTTTTTATTAATTTCAATTAAGCAAAAAAATAAAAAGATATTGTTTTTAACAATTCCTCTTTTAACTCATCTGTTAACCTTTTTATTTATGGGGAGTCCGAATTATCCTTGGTATTACTTGTCTTGTATTCCTTTTTTGGCGGGATGCAGTGCAGTTTTAATTTGGCAGATTTACAAAAAACCAAATATAGGATCAGCTTTGGTCTTCTTTTTAATTCCATTTTCTAGTAGTTATTATTGGGGACGAACAGCTTTAGGTTTGGAACCAAGCATTAATCACTACCGATATATTTTTTTAATGTTTGTAATTTTACTGGTTTTTAAATTAAAATTTCAAAAAAATATAATAGTAAAATTTGCTTGGTTTGCTTTTTTGGCATATTTAATGGGAAGAATAGTAATTTATAATGAAATTTTCTTTCCTTATTTAATGGCACATTGGGGAAATTTATCGGTGCCCAGTCTGCCTTATTTTTGACACAAAACCATTTTGTTTTCGGGTAATAAAAATTGACGAGAAGGTTTTAATTCGGCAATAAATTCAGGAGTGTGACTGACAATTATCATGGCACCTTGGTAAAATTTTAGAGCTTCAAGAATTAATCTTTGAGAGAGAACATCAAGGTAAGTAGTTGGTTCGTCCAAAATTAAAAGATTATAATTTTTAGCCAAAAGAGTGGCAATAGAAAGACGAGTTTTTTCGCCTCCAGAAAGAGTGGAAATTTTTTGAAAAACTTTTTGACCAGGAAATAAAAAACGACCAAGCAAACAACGAAGTTGGGATTCGGTCATTTCACATTTATCTTTGACCGTTTCCAATAGATTTTTATTCATATCAAAAGTCTCGAATTCTTGAGAATAATAGCCAATTTTTATTTTTTCATCTTTAATAATTTCACCAGAATCTGGATTTAACATTCCCATTAAAATTTTGATCAAAGTACTTTTACCGGCGCCATTTTGACCAACTAAAGCAATTCTTTCCCCGCGTTTAATATCAAAATTGATATTAACTAGAATTTTTTTATCACCATAAGATTTGCACAAATTTTTGACCATTAAAGGAATTTCCCCTACCCAGGCTGGTTCAGGTAATTGCATGTTAATTTTTTTGACGGATGGGGGCATTTCTGGAAGGGCAACGACTAATTTTTCAATTCTTTTTTGTAAATTGAGTTTTTGACGAACACCTTTTTCTGATCGATTACCAGAAATTCTGACTAAACCTTTTTTCATGTCAACAATTTTTCTTTCTTGAATGTGAATTTGATGAACTAAAAGCTCTTCTCTTTCACCTTTTAAAGTAACGTAATTAGTGTAATTGCCGTTATATTCGGTAATTTGTTTAGTTCTTTTGTCAACTTCGATAATTTTATCGATGTTTTTGTCGAGTAATTTGAGATCATGAGAAATAATAACTAATGTTTTAGAATAACGACCTAAAAAATTCATGATCCATTTTTTGCCTTCAATATCTAAAAAATTAGTCGGTTCATCTAGAAGTAAAATGTCTGGTTCAGAAACTAAAGCCCTAGCTATGGCTAATTTTGTTTTTTGACCGCCACTTAAAACTTGGGGTTTGCCTTCGAGAGATAAGCGTTCCAGTTCTAGTTTGGCAAGCATTTTTAAAAGTTCGTAATCTTGTTTTTGCCAATAAGGATCTAGATAATCACGAATAGTTTCGGCCTTTTCCATGCTTTCATCTTGTTTAACTTCTTGAGGAACAGACATAACATTACCGACAATTTCAAGACTGCCATCATCAATACGATCTTCGCCAGTGATTAAATTAAAAAGAGTGGATTTACCGGAACCATTGGCTCCAACCACGCCGACTTTACTGTTTTTGGCAATATAAAAATTGGCACCTTCAAAAATGTTTTCTTTTCCGTATGAATAAAATATGTTTTTGGCCGAAATCATCCTATGATTGTAACATTAATCAATCTTTTATTTATTAAATTTCTACCTGAACAAGTTTTTAAATATTTCTCAAAATTAAACGCCAAATATTTATCTTCAAAACATGAATACCAAATTAATTTGATTGGTCTTAATTCTTTTGTGGAAGATACGTAGCCATTATTATGTCTTTCTAATCTTTCTTTTAAGTTATTGGTACAACCAATATAAGAGTGTCCGTTATTACATCTAAGAATATAAACATATTGCACAATTAATTTTACATTAATGCGGACTTGTCCGCCGAAGCAGGAAACAAAATTACTTTTATTGGGCTGAGAATATCGAAATATTACCCGCCTACGTTAGCACTTCGTCGGGCGAAGGCGGAGGATAGAGGATTCGAACCTCTGCGGGCTTTCGCCCACACGCTTTCGAAGCGTGCGCCATGAACCACTCTGCCAATCCTCCATTCTATTGAGTGTGCCCACGGAGAATCGAACTCCGATCAACGGTTTCGCAAACCGTCATTCTATCCATTAAACTATGGGCACAAGTAATTCAGTGAATTATACCAATAAAAAGTCTATTTTTCCCGTTTTTCCCAAGGCATTTTGTCAGTCCACCATTTAGCCATTTTATCAACAAAATTTGGTGATGATTCTACTAAAGGTAGTTTTTTTAAAACAATTTCTTTAATTTTTTCTTTGTCAGTTTCTTTAATGACCATAGAAATTTGACGAGGGATCCGCAGATTGGTCTCAAATTCCAGAAGTTCAGTATCGAGACTTTTTCGAAACCAAAATCTTAATAAGATATCCCAACTATATTTTGAATCGCCAAAATCAATTCCTCTGTTGGTTATTTTGTATTTAGCAATTTGAGGAGGGACAGTGGATAAAACATAATATAAGAATAAAACGGAAACAAGGGCAACAATTAGAAAAAATTCTTTAATAAAAAGTAAAACGACTGAAAATAAAACTAAAATAGAAACAGCAGTAATCCAAAAATCTTTATTTCTTTTCTTGAAGGCTCTTTCTGGAGCTTCCCACTCAAAAAGAGTTTTCTCTTCATTAGTATCTTTGATAATTTTATCAACTGCTTTGACTTTCTTCTTCATTAGTTTAATTCTAAAGCATTTGGTAAAAATTTGATATACTTAAGCACCCAAAAAGGAAGGGTGCGGCGAATGGTAAGCCACAGGTTTGCTAAACCTGCGTCAGAAAT
>CAZOQV010000019.1:0-12691 GCA_964582365.1 uncultured Gammaproteobacteria bacterium
CACGCTTTTTGAGGGCACAAGATTTTAAGTCTTGCGTGTATACCAGTTTCACCACTGCGGCCTGAAGTGCCCTTATTATAACAAGATATAAATAAATTTAATACTCAAAAATCGAATGTTATAATCTACCTTATGCTATTTCAACCTACTTTTATTCCAGTCGGTACTCAAGCCACTGTCAAATCACTCACTCCTGAAGAATTAGAAGCTATTGGTGTCGAAATATTTTTTTGTAATACATACCATTTATATCTTCGCCCTGGCGATAAAGCCATTAAAAAATTTGGTGGTCTTCATAAATTTACCCGATGGAATGGTCAATTAATCACTGATTCTGGTGGTTTTCAAGTTTTTTCTCTCGGCAAAGATCACAATGGTGCTGGTTCTTTAATTAAAATTTCCGAAGATGGCGTTGAATTTCGTTCTCATCTCGACGGTTCACTTCATTTTTTCACCCCCGAAAAGTCAATTCAAATTCAACATAATTTAGCTGCTGATAATATTATTGCTTTTGATGAATGTACACCTTATCCAGCCACCAAAGAATATGCCCAAAAAGCCCTTGATCGCACTCATCGTTGGGCGGTTAGATCTTTAATCGAACATAAAAAATTAAACAAAAAATTAAATCAAGATTTAAAATTATATGGCGTGGTTCAAGGCAGTTATTATAAAGATTTACGCCAACAATCGGCAGAATTTATCTGTTCACAAAATTTTGATGGCATCGCCATTGGTGGAGTTTCTGTTGGTGAGCCTAAAGATAAAATGCACGACGCAGTTAATTGGGTTCTTCCTATTATTTTAAAAACTGGCAAACCAATTCATTTACTCGGCGTTGGCGAAGTTGACGATCTTTTTGATTTTTTTGGGCAGGGGATTACTTCAATGGACTGTACTCTTCCAACCCGAATGGCTCGTGGCGGCCAATTTTTACATCGCACTGGCAATTCAAAAAATGACACTAAAAATAAGTTTAAAAGCCAAATAATGCAAGCCAAATACAAACTCGACCAAACTCAACTCGATCAAGATTGTCAATGTCCCACCTGTCAAAAATACGACAAAGCCTATATCCATCATCTTTTTAAAACTCAAGAACTTCTCGGCTATCGATTAATGACTCTTCATAATATTTATTTCATGACTCATACCACTCAATTAATTCGTGATGCTCTAAAAAACGATACATTTGATAAACTAAAGTATAACTGGCTCGGAAGAAAATAATTCCGGCATTAGAAATTAGAAATTTAGATTTAGAAATTATATGAAAATAATCTTAGTTACCGGTGGCGCTGGACATGTCGGTTCACACATTATTGAACAATTAGTTAAAGATTCTAACAATAAAATAATTTCTCTCGATAATTATTTTAACGGCAGTAAAGAAAATCATATTATTGGAGCTGAATATCGTCAAGGTCACACTAAGGATATTGATAAATTAATACCAGAAACTCCAGATGTGGTGTTTCATCTCGGTGAATACGCCAGAGTTACCCCATCTTTTGATGAACCAGAAAAAGTTTATGATATGAACATTGTTGGTACTTTTGCCGTGGTCGAATTTTGTCGTCAACGCCAAGTTGGTAAATTAGTTTATGCCGCATCTTCAACTAAATTTGCAAACAATGGCGAAGAACGTCATGCTAATCCATATTCTTTTACTAAAGCCACTAATGTTGACTTAATTAATGATTATGGCCGTTGGTACAACTTACCCTACGCTATCTGTTATTTTTACAATGCTTTTGGTCCTCGTGAAAAAAATGAAGGCAAATATGCCACTCTAATTGCTAAATTTGAACAACAATATCTAAACAATCAACCATTAACTGTAGTTAACCCTGGTACTCAAAAACGTAATTTTACTTATGTTGGCGATTTGGCTCGTGGTATGATTTTAACCGCCGAAAAAGGTCATGGCGATGGTTATACTTTAAAAAATAATCAAGAATATTCCGTTGCCGAAATTTCTCAAGCTTTTGGTGGACCAGTCGAATATATTGATGGTTATTCTGGTCGAATAGAATCTGGCGAAGCTCCAGATAAAGCTCGCCAAGAACTTGGATGGAATACCACTATTGATATTCTTGATTACATCAAAAATTTTGTGGCTAAACATCCACGAAAATAAATTTCTATGTCTAAAACTTTTCTGGCTGTTAATTTTGGCTGTCGTGTCAATTCTGCCGAAACCAACCAATGGTCTCAAACATTAATCGATCAAAATTACGTCCCATCTACGATCTACGATCTACCCTCTATAATCTTGGTTAATACTTGTTCCATCACCAAAAAAGGCGAAAAAGAATCTTTAAATAAAGTCAAAAGTCTTCACCAAAAATATCCTAATGCTAAAATTTATGCCACTGGTTGCGCCAATTTTGAAAAAATAAAAAATATTCCCAATGTTTTTATTTATCAAAATAATCAAAAAGAAGATTTATTAAAAGATTTAAAATGTTCATATTCTCCCAATATTAAGGATAAATTTAGTCACACCCATCGCTTTTTATTAAAAATTCAATCCGGTTGTACTCAATTTTGTTCATATTGTATCGTTCCTTTTAAACGACCAAAACTTTGGTCTCTAAAAATAGACGATGCTGTTGAAACTGTCCAAAAAGCAGTTAAAGACGGTTACCAAGAAATTATCATCACCGGAGTTAATATTGACCAATATCAATATGACTTTTCTGAGCTAATTAAAAGTTTGCTAGAGCAAACTGATATAAAATTAATTAGTTTTGGTTCTATCCCTTTAAATTGTATCGATGATAAATTTATCAATTTAATTAGAAATTGGAAATTTAGATTTGGAAATTTTCTTCACATTCCCATTCAGTCTGGTTCTGACAAAATTCTCAAACTCATGAACCGCCCTTACACAAAAAAAGATATTATAGAAAAATTTAGAAATTTGACATTAGAAATTGGAAATTTAAAATTCGGAACAGATATCATTGTCGGTTTTCCTACTGAAACAAAAGAAGACTTTCAAGAAACCTTAGATTTATGTCAAAAAATCGGCTTTTCTAAAATTCATACTTTTAAATATTCATCTCGTCCAAATACCAAAGCTAAAATTATTCACGATACAAATCCAAAAATTTCTAAAGAAACCCTTAAATTTCGCTCTCAACAAATCAGAAATTTGGTCTAAGTATCCTGGTTTACAAATTAGAAACTAAAAGTTATCATTGGGCTAACTATTTCCATGTTTATAGCCAATAGTTACAAACATGGTTTTAATTATTATTTGTTTAAAAATAATTAAAATATGGCTCCAGTAGAATTTTACTTCACTAAAGAAAATCATCTTAAAGTGGGGACTGACCAATCAGCCAAAATTTCTTTTTTAGATGAACATGAAAATGAAAAATGTTTAGTTTGTATTCAAGGTACAAAAAATGGAGGGGAAGTCACTGTCAGAGAAAAAAAAGATGGTCAAACAAAAGAAGATCATTTTATAGTAGAATCTGGACAAATGAATAAAGAACATTCATGCAATGAAACACCTATTGTCATAATTGGTACATCAAATTAATTTATCTTCCAAAATATACTTCCATTTCATCAAAAACCTGAAAAGAAAAAGACACTTCTTGCCCTGGAAATCTTGCCCCTTTACCCCAAATATAGGCTTTATTAACATCATCTCTCATTTGGTTAGAAATTCTTTTTAAAACATCATCTAAAGTACAACTATTTTTAAGAATCAAAGGTTTAATATAATCAGCTTCCATGTTTCTTTCTTCTTTTAAATAAACTCTAACCAATCCCAATCCTTCCCAAACTCTTTCTTTAAATTCTTCTATTCCTAAATTTTTCTCCACACACATTTTTAAAACTTTTTCTGGAATTTTTTTAATTTGTTCAGGTTTTGCCAAATCCATTTTTGTAATTATTTCTACTGCCGGCATGTATTTTCTTGTTTTTACTAAACCATCAATCAATCGATCCACTGTTTCAATCTTTTCATTCAATTGAACAATCGCGTTATCTAATCCCATTTCTTTAGCAATATCCACCACTTCTTCTTTTTCAAAAGAATTATACGGATCAATTACTTGTAAAGATCCTTTGTGGGTTCGATGAACTGAAATCTTTGGCGGTTTTACATTTAATCTAATTCCTGCATTATAAAGTTCTTGACTCACTACATTTAACCACTCAATTCTTTGAATATCAGTCATTAACACCACTAAATCACTCGCTCTAATTACTGAAATCACTTTTCGACCAAAACCTTTATTTCCTGCTGCTCCCTCAATTATTCCCGGTAAATCCAAGATTTGTATTTTTACTCCCTTATATTCCATCATTCCTGGAACTACTCCTAAAGTAGTAAAATCATAATTTCCCACTTTTGATTCAGCATTAGTTATTTTATTTAACAAAGTTGATTTACCTACACTTGGCAAGCCCACTAAAACCACCGATGCATTTCCTGAGTGTTTAATTGCATATCCTACACCGCCACCACCGCCTTTATTCATCGGACCCTCTAATTCATCCTTAAGTTTGGCTAATTTCGCCTTCAAGACCCCATGATGATGTTCGCTCGATTTATCATAAGGAGTATCTCGAATTTCTTTCTCCACTCGAGATATTTTTATTTTTATAATTTCTTCTTTATTCATTTGTTAAAATTGACTTACTATATTATTTGAAAATTAAAAATTGAAAATTAAAAATTTTAAAAAAAATAAATTTGTAACGATTTTTCTATGTCTTTACGCTTTATTTATTTTTTTTACTAGCTCTATTTTAGCATCTGACAACATCTTTGGCATTCATCTCACTCAAACAGAAGATATCCATTCTACTGTTAAAATAATTAATTCTCAAAATGGCGACTGGGGTTGGGTTACTATTGTTATTCGAACCAATAATTTAGACAAAAATATTTGGCAAGAATTTTTTGATAATTGCCGTAAATACCATATAATTCCTATTGTTAGAATTGCCACTTTTGGTGAAGGTAGTAACTGGAAAGTTCCTGAATATTCCGATATTGATGGAATTGTATCTTTTTTAAACTCTTTAAATTGGCCAACCAAACAACAACATATCATTTTATTTAACGAAATAAACCATGGATCCGAATGGGGAGGGGAAGTTAATGTCAAAGATTTTACTGATAAAAGTTTTTATGCTGCCAAAAAATTTAAAGAATCTAACTCTAATTTTTTTATTCTTTCTTGCGGATTAGATCTAGCTGCCCCTAGTAAATTACCTAAATATGAATCCGCCAAAAATGTTTATAAAGAAATTATTTCTATTAACCCTAATTATTTTGAAAATATTGACGGTCTTTCTTCTCACTCTTATCCCAACAATGGTTTTATTGGCACCCCTAACGACACAGGACAACATAGTATTCGTGGTTATCAATGGGAGTTAGATTTTTTAAAAAAACTTGGAGTCAATAAAGAATTACCCGTATTTATCACTGAAACAGGTTGGCCACACCGAGAAGGCATCAATAAAAAAAATAATTTTTATACTTCCAAAATAACCTCTGCCTTCTTAATCAAAGCCTTAGAAATTTGGTCTCAAGATCCTCGAATAAAAGCTGTTACTCCTTTTATTTACAATTATCCACAAGAGCCTTTTGATCATTTTTCTTGGATTGACAGTAAAGGTAATCTTTATCCTGAATATCAAAAAATAATTGATCTGCCAAAAAAACAAAATGAACCAGAACAAATTACCAGTTATGAACTTGAAAGGATAACCTTACCTTTTTTAATTTTTGAAAACAGTGAATATAACGGCGAAATTATTTTAAAAAATACCGGTCAATCAATTTGGGGTGAAAAAAAATTCTGCCTGGCTTCCAAAACTAGTCCTAATGTAACCACCTCTGAAATTTGTAGCGATAATCATTTTACTCATCCAGGTCAATATAAAATTTTTAAGTTTAAATTTACCGTCAATGCTCTCAAAAATTACACCGACAAAACTTACCTTTCTTGGGGTGATTTGGATAATTTTGAAATTCAAAAATTTACCTCCACTTCCAACCTTTACCATCCAAAAGAAAATCTATTTCAAAGAATAATCAATTCCTTCAAATCATTTTTATTTAAAAAGTAATCCGTTCTACGATCTAATATCTATCATCTAAAATCTAATTTTAGTGCCGCAGAGAGGACTTGAACCTCCATGGATTTCTCCACACGGTCCTAAGCCGTGCTTGTATACCAATTTCAACACTGCGGCAAAATTTAGTGTGGGTTTGGCGGGATTCGAACCCGCGACCAATCGCTTAAGAGGCGACCGCTCTACCACTGAGCTACAAACCCTCTCGTACGCCTAGAGGGAATCGAACCCCCATCAATAGTTCCGAAGACTACTACTCTATCCATTGAGCTATAGGCGCAAAATATCTAAAAGTATCCCCAGCAGGGATCGAACCTGCGACCTCTTCCTTAGAAGGGAAGCGCTCTATCCAACTGAGCTATGAGGACAAATAAGTTACCCTGTATTTTATCAAAATATCTTTACTTTCGTGACAAATAAGCACCAGTCTCAGTATTTACCAAAATTTCTTCACCTACCTTAATAAATAAAGGCACTTGAACTTTTAATCCAGAATCTAAAATTGCCTGTTTAGTGGCGCTAGTTGCAGTATCACCCTTAATAGAATTTTCAGCTTCAACCACTTTATAAGCAATTGTTTTAGGCAAGCCAATACCAACCGGTTTTTCATCGTAGAATTTTATTCTATACAAAAGTCCTTCTTTTAAATAAGCCTTATCATCGCCAATTATTTCCACTGGTACAGTATATTGTTCAAAACTTCTTGGTTCGATAAAAACATAATTAGCTCCGTCAAAATAAGAATATTCAGCTTCGTGTGTTTCTACCATTACTTCTTCTACTTTTTCACCAGATTTATAAGTATAATCAACAATTCTTCCTGAATAAAGATTTTTCAATTTAGTTTTATAAAAAGCAGAACCCTTACCTGGCGAGGTAAAAGCTGTATCCACAATCATATGTGGTGTTTCTTGAAACAATATATAAATTCCTTTTTTAAATTGTGATGTTGATATGACTCCCATAGGCTTGATTTTAACACAAAAATAGCAAAAAAAATCCCAGAGTAACTTTTTAGAGGAGCCACCCCAGGATCTAGTTCAAATTATATCAAATATTACAAATAAGTCAAATTTTCTATACATATCAGTTACACATCTGTCAAATCGTCACTACTAAATTAAAAATTTCCACTCTTTAATTCTTCAATAAATTGCTTTACTCCCGCTGCCCAGGAACCATTTGAACTAGGACAATATTTAGACATTATCAATTCTGGTGTGTTTAACCCTTTATTAAAATATTCTCTTTTTAAATATTCAGCATAGCTTTTAATTGCCAATTCATAATTAGCAAATCTAAGAGTTCCTCTTTTGTGAATTCCATAACCCCAACAATTATATGAATTCTCTGGTATTTTTTTACATAAATTGGATTCTTGCTGAGCAATAGCCACGATCCAATAATATTCAAATCCATAATCTTCAGATATTTGGAAAATTAAATCAGAATATGGAACGAGAGGAGAATTATACCTTTCCAAATATTTTTTAATCAACATTGGTCTGGCATCTGCTCCAACAGTAGTTGCCTCTATTGAAATATTTTTAAAATTATCTTCGGCTGCCGCCTCAATTATTAGCTTTTCACTTCTAATTTTTAAAACATTATCCGTCTTGTCAACTTTTGATAAATAAATAAGTTCACCAAAACCAACCATCAAAGTTAATATTAAAAAAACTGGCAACAGAAATAGCCTCTTGAAATTGAATAATGGTTTCTCAATCACTGTTCTTATGTTATCATGTTGGCACTTATGAAAACAAATTCAACTGACCTAAAAAAACAAGATAATAAAGTTTTTACTTTAAATCTCGAAATTAAAGTTGCCGACATTAAGGCAGAATATCAAGAACACTTAAAAAAATTCCAAGCCGAATATGAAACCAAAGGTTTTAGAAAAGGCAAAGCTCCATTAGAAGTTGTTGAACAAAATATCAATCCCGAAAAATTATTTGAAGAAGTTGCTTCTCATTTAATTTCCCATGCTTACGGTCATAAAATAGAAGAAAATGGTCTAAAGCCAATTATTCAACCTCAAGTTAAATTTCTTAATAAAGATGTCGATTTTGATCATGATTGGCAGATTGAAATTACCAGTTGCGAACTACCAGAAATTAAACTCAATGAAAAATATCTAACCGAGGTAAAAAAAATAAATGCCGATAAAGAACTCACTGATGAAAATAAAAAAATTGAAAAAATTATTGAAACTTTAGTCAACAATGGTCAAGTTAATTTACCTGAAATTTTAATTGAATCAGACATTCAAAACCAACTTTCTCAATTAATTGATCAAGCCAGACAAGCCGGAATTAGTGTCGCTGATTATCTTAAAAACAAAGGCCTAACGTTAGAACAATATAAAGAAAATCTTAGCAAACAAATTACCAAAGAATGGACTCTTAATTTGGCCATTAGTCAAATTGCCAAAGAACAAAAAGTTGAAGTTACTAAAGAAGAAGTGGAAAAAATCGCCAGCTCCAATCCGTCCCTCAATCAAAATACCAATTTTATTTACTATCTTCTAACTCAACAAAAAGTGTTCGATTTTCTCAAAAAGTTGCTATAATAGGCTACTATGGCAGGTGGTTATGGATCTAAACCGGATCCAAAAAGAAAACTAATTAGCAATAACAGTAACGAAGTCCTAAAAGAATTCTCTAATCCTTTTTGCGGCATCCTTTTTCCTGGTCAAAGTGTCGAAATAAATAAAAAAGAAGCTACTACCAACATACGTTGGAATCGGGAATTTTTAATCAAATCAGTCAAAGAAGAACAATCCATTTTTGTTAATAGTCACTCTCAAGAAGTTGAAAAAGCTATTAATAATCTTCGTCTTGAAATTAAAAAACTAGTTGAAGTTACCCAAGATTTAAACCACGAAATTGTTCAAACAGTTCAACAAAACGTAGTCGATTTTAGTGAATATCAATTAAATTTTTTTCAAAGATTAAAAATGATTATTGTAAATTTTCGTAAAAATATTAGCGAAGCTGGTGTTTGGATGGAAAGTTTTAACCATAAAAAATCAAAATGTAATGCTTACCGAAATAAAGCTAAAAGTGGTGGAACTAAATACACCGACAGCGGTGAACACGCAGTTGCCAGATCAGCAAATTAATTATTTAAATCTACAAAGTTTTTATAAATTTTGCTATACTTCCCATCACTACTATTAATTATTAATTCTTAATTATTAATTAATTTAGGAGTCTATAGCTCAGTTGGTTAGAGCGCTTCATTGACATTGAAGAGGTCAGAGGTCCGAGTCCTCTTAGACTCACATGTTTTTAAATATCTACGTTACCGAAACTACATCGCCCAACAGGGCATAACTTTTTTGCTTTGATTGGGCTTTCCACTTTTTGTTAAAATACTTTTATATAAACATATGTCAGAAATACAAAACAATCAAAATTCAGATCTCCAAACAATTCGTCATTCAGCCGAACATATCTTAACCCAAGCTATGCACCGACTTTATCCTAATAAATTTTTAATGGCCATGGGTCCAGCCACTAATGATGGCTTTTATTTTGATTTCGAACCAGTAGGGGATTTTAAAATCAATGAAGATGATTTTTCCGCCATCGAAACCGAAATGGCAAAAATAGTTAAAGAAAATTTACCTATAATTAGACAAGAAATTAGTTTAGATGACGCCAAAAAATTATTTGCCGACAACACCTACAAAATGGAATGGTTAAATTCGATTCAAGACAGAAAAGAAATAATCACCATTTATAAAACCGGTGAAGAATTTACCGATCTTTGTGCCGGACCTCACGTTCGATACACCAGCAAAATCAAAGCTTTCAAACTTTTATCCATTGCCGGTGCTTATTGGCACGGCGATGAAAAAAATAAAATGCTTACCCGTATTTACGGCACCGCTTTTGAAAATAAAGACCAATTGGAAAAATATTTATTTAACATCGAAGAAGCCAAAAAACGTGATCATAAAAAACTAGGGAAAGAATTAAACATTTTTATGATTAGTGAATATGGATCAGGATTTCCATTTTTTCTTCCCAATGGAATGATTTTGAGAAACCAATTAGAAAGTTTTTGGTATCAAGAACATACAAAAGAAGGCTATGAATTTATAAAAACGCCAATTATGCTAAACCAGGAACTATGGAAAATTTCCGGTCATTGGGATAATTATCGAGAAAATATGTACACTTCCGAAATTGACGAGACTGTTTTTGCAATTAAACCAATGAATTGTCCAGGTGGAATGTTAGTATATAAAAATTCTATGCATTCTTATAAAGATTTACCAATAAGATGTGGAGAATTAGGACAAGTCCACCGTCACGAAGCCAGTGGTACTTTAAATGGATTGTTTAGAGTTAGAACTTTTACTCAAGATGATGCTCATATTTACATGAGAGAAGATCAAATTGAAGATGAAATCATTAGATTAATCGCTTTTGTCGATAAAATATATAAAATTTTTGGTCTAACTTATGAAATTGAATTATCCACTAGGCCAGAAAAAAAATATATCGGTACCATCGAATCTTGGGAAAAGAGCGAAAAAGCTCTTCAAGAAGCTTGTCGTAAAGCCAACAAAGAATGTAAAATCAATCCCGGTGACGGAGCCTTCTATGGTCCAAAGTTAGATTTTCATATTAAAGATTCCTTGGATCGAGTTTGGCAGTGTGGAACCATTCAATTAGACGCTAATTTACCCGAAAGATTTGATTTAAATTACACTGATTCTGATGGCTCAAAGAAAAGACCAATTATGTTACATCGAGTTATTTTTGGATCAGTTGAAAGATTTATTGGAATTTTAATTGAACATTTCGCCGGTGCCTTTCCAACATGGCTTTCTCCAGTTCAAGTAAAAATTATTCCAATTACCGACAATCAACTAGAATATGCCCAACAAATAGGTAAAATTCTCCAAGAAAACGATATTCGATTTGAACTTGACGATAAATCTGAAACCATGCAAAATAAAATTCGCAATGCTGCTGGTGAAAAAGTTCCTTATATGATTATTATCGGTGGTCGTGAAACCGAAAATCAGACCATTTCTGTTCGTCAACGCGACGGCCAAGATCTTGGAATTATGTCTTTATCTGAATTTATTACTAAAATAAAAGACCAAATTAGTCAAAAATCTCTAAACTTAATCAAGTGATTTAATCTATAGAGATGTCCCGCAGCTGCGGGACGTCTCTACGATGATATATTTTGTGCCTAAAATTTGACTTTTAACCATTTTTATCCTATAATAAATATGGTTCTTTAAGAATAGTTTTTAAATCAAAAAGAAAGGAAGTGAAGGAAGTGAAAAAAGATTTTCTTGAAAGAGTCGTTATAATCATAATGGTTATCTCGTCTATAACAGCAGCAAATTTAATTTATTTCAGTAGCCCTGCAACAGAAGTAATGATAATATCGTATGCAATATTAATTGTTTTTTATATTGTCATAAAAAATCTTAAAGCTAAAAAAAATAAAATATTTATTAAAGAAAATTAAAAAATAATAATACTATTTTTTATTTTTTTAAAAACTTAAAAACTATTTTTAGAACTGGCAGGTATTTGCAAACATTTATTTGTTTACAATGCCTGCCTTTTTTCTTTTCTTTAGATTAATGAATTTCTACCTCATTTCTGGTAAAATAGACAACATAATAATATGAGTAGCTTTAAAACTAACACACCTCGCAAATTTTATAAAACCAATCAGTACATAACTGCGCCAACAATTCGTCTTTTAAGTGATGACGGAAAACAAATTGGTGTCGTCTCTCTATCTGAAGCTCGTCAACAATCACAGGAAACTGGTCTAGATTTAGTCGAAGTTAACGGCAATGCTATTCCTCCGGTTGTTAAATTAATTAGTTTTACTAAATTTAAATATCAAGAAGCTAAAAAACTTAAAGCTGAAAAGAAAGGAATTAAAGGTGGAGATCTAAAAGAAATCCAAATGAGCCCATTTATTGGTCCTGGTGATTACGAAACTATGACCAAAAGAGCCCAAAAATTTTTAAGTACTGGAAATAAGATCAAATTAAGTATAAAATTCCAAGGTCGCCAAATGAACCATAAAGAATTTGGTTATGACCTAATTGAAAAAGTCAAAACCGATTTAAAAGATTTTGGAACTCAAGAAAGTGAGGCCAAGTTAATCGGAAAAAGGTTAAAGCTTACATTCAGTCCTGCTAAAAAAAGCAGCACTACTAAAAATGAAGAAACAAAGTAAAAAAATGAAAATAAAAAAATCTGTTTCTAACAGATTTGAAGTCACCAAAACTGGTAAAGTTTTGCGTATGTCATCTTTTAATCGACATTTACGTCGAAAGAAAAGTAAAAAACAATTACGCCGAATCAAGGGTAAACACCCAATTGCTAATGCTTTGTCCATTAAAGTTAAAAAACTTCTTGGAAAACTTTAATATTTATTATTATCAATTAACTTTATAACTTTATAACTTTATAACTTTATAACTTTATAAACTTGAAAAACTAAAATTATGAGAGTTAAAACTGGAACAGTTCGACGAGCTGCACATAAAAAAGTCTTAAAAGCCGCAAAAGGTTTTTGGATG
>CAZOQV010000020.1:0-12332 GCA_964582365.1 uncultured Gammaproteobacteria bacterium
GCGGAGGAGGAGAGATTCGAACTCTCGGTGCCTTACGACACACACGCTTTCCAAGCGAGCGCACTAAACCACTATGCGACCCCTCCATGGAGTATGGATATTATATCCTATTTTTTCGCTAACTTGTCTAATTCCATTTTAGCCTTTTTCAACAATTCTTTTTCACTGTCATATGCTAAATTATTACTAGCCTCTTCAAAATTAAACCATTCTCTTTCTAAAACCATTTCTGTATCGTAATATTTTAGATTACTTGGCCCTAAATATTCCATTAAAAAGAAAGTTACTTTTTTAATAATTTTTTTTCTCAACTCCCTATCCCAAATCACATAATCATTTGAAGCCAATTTATTTATTATTTTAGCTTTAACTCGGCCCTCTTCCTCCACTTCTCTCAAAGCAGCTTCCTTTAAAAACTCATTTTTGTGCAAATGACCCTTAGGAAATTTATAAATCGCCCCATCTTTTTCTTTTTTCTTATTTTTATCGCTTTTAAAATTAGAAACAGTTTTAATTAAAAGCCACAATACCTTGTTATTCTCTATTTTATACACCAAGCCACCTGCCGATCTTTCATCGTAATATAAATCATCACTAATTTCCATTAACTCATTTTTCATAAATAATAGATTATATCTTAATTCTCTCTATAATTCGGCTGGTCGATTGATGAGAAATTAATTTGTTCACAATCAATACTTTTGCCCCAACCATTTTTGCTTGCGCTTTTTTAATTTTTAACTTATTATCACTTTCACTAACGGCAATTATTGTTGGCTTTATTTTTTTAACTATCTTTAAATAATCTTCATCACTTTTCATTTCTGGTAATTTAACTACACGATCAACCATTTTTAATTTAGTCAAAAATTTAGCTCTATACTCCTGATTATTTATTGGCCTTCTTTCTCCTTTATTTTTTCTAATATTTTCGTCCGATTCTAATAATACTATTAATAAATCTCCCTTAGCTTTTGCTTTTTCTAAAAAAATTAAATGACCCAAATGAACAATATCAAAACACCCACCCACTAAAACAATTTTTTGGGTCGTTCCTATCTTCATATTAATTTAATATTCAAAGACCATTTATCTAATCAACCCCAAAGACATATACCAAGTAAATGCTTTTTTGCAAACAGGACAGGTGGTTGGGGGAGTTTTACCCTTGTGAATATAGCCGCAATTAAGGCATTTCCACTCTAATTCAGTCTCTCTATTGTAAAGAGTATTATTATCAATATGTGTCGCTAAAATAATATATCTTTCTTCATGTTTTTCTTCCACTTCTTTTACTTCTCTAAATAATCTTTCTGCTTCTGTATCACCATCAATTTTGGCTTGTTCTTCAAAAGAAGGATACATTTCTGTCCACTCATGATGTTCGCCAGCGGCTGCCATTTTTAAATTTTCCATCGTTTTTGTACTGTAAGGTCCGATTGATAAATTATCTCCAACTGTTACATTTTCTTTAATCATTTCAAATTCTTCCTCAGCATGGGCTCTTTCTTGATCTGCTGTTTCTTCAAAAACTCTCGCAATCCATTCCAAGTTTTCTTTTCTCGCCATTTTGGCAAACATATGGTATTTGTTTCTAGCTTGGCTTTCACCAGCAAATGCTTTTAAGAGATTTTCTTGTGTTTTATTCATCATATTAAATTTAATAGTAATTACTAATAATTATAATCTATTTTGCTTAATTAAATTTCTTTCCGTCTTTCCATCACTGATTTATACCCTAAATCAATTAAATATTGATAATTTTTTTTTCTAAAATCTAAAATAAAAGTCTTATTATCTTTCAATTGCAAATAAATTATCTTTTTATTAATTTCTTGCGCTTTTAATAAACTATTATTTCTTTGCATTATCGCCACCGATGAATATAAGACATCAGCTCCTGAACTTTTTTCATTTATTTTTTTAATTGGTCCAGTAATATCTGAAATCAAAATTTTATTTGAATTTTTAATTAAAGTAATGGGAATATTATTTACCACTCCTCCATCTACTAAAAATTTATCTCCATATTTTAATGGTGAAAATACCCCGGGGATTGATATTGAAGCAATAATTCCAGGAAAAATATTTCCTTTTTCAAAAATTATTTCTTGATTATTATTAATATCGGTTGCATTAAATCTTGTTTTTATTTTTAATTCATTAAAATTTTCCACTTTAATATAATTTTTAAGAAATTTTTCAAACAAAGCTGCCCCATCAAGGGAGGTTCCCGCAGGGCGGAGGGTTTTATCAAAAAACATTGCTCTTGTTAGTTTTAAAAAATCCAATTCCGCCGACATTTTTTCAAAATTAATTTTTGGGTCAGCTCCATACATTAAACCTACAATGGCCCCAATCGAAGTCCCTGTAATTTCATTAGGAACAATTTCAAGTTCCTGAAGTCCCTTAATCACTCCCATATGAAAAAAACCTCTTACTCCTCCTCCGCTCAACACTAATCCAATTTTATTTTTTATTCCAAACATAATTAATTATAGTATAATTCCCTTATTATCCATACAAACATGAAAAAAACATTAACTTCCGCCAATTATCGAGTTGATTTACTAGTTACTCTTTATGTTTTTTGTATTATCACTGCTGAATTGATAGGTTCAAAATCTTTTCCTCTTTTTAAAATTTTTAATTTTCTTATTGGGTTAATTATTCTATATTGGTTACTTAAAGTTTCCATGTCAGCTATTTCCACCCCTTTTGTTTACATGGGTACCAAATGTCTCAAAAAAGATGATCAAAACCTATAATCAAGCTATTTCTTATCTCCATCAAACTATTCCCAGTAATAAAAATAAGTATCCCGGGGAGTTAGGTTTGTCACGTCAAAAAGAAATACTTCATCTTTTAGGCGATCCTCAAAATAAAATTAAAGCCATTCATATCGCCGGCACTTCCGGCAAAGGGTCTACTGCTTTTTATATTAACTCGCTTTTAATTAGTCACGGTTTCAAGGTTGGATTAACTTTATCACCTCATCTAATTGATGTTCGAGAAAGATTCCAAATCAACAATACTCTTATTTCTAAAAAGGAATTTATTAATATTCTTAATCAAATAATTCCAATCATTAATTCTGTTGATTTAAAAAAGTTTGGTAAGCCAACTTATTTTGAAATAATCAACGCACTTGCTTTTAGTATTTTTTATCAAAAAAAAGTTGATTACATGGTGGTTGAAACCGGACTTGGTGGTCTTATCGACGGCACCAACACCATAACTTCATCTGATCAAGTTTGTGTTTTTACTAAACTTGGTTTAGATCACACCAGTGTTTTGGGTAAAAATATTAGTTCTATTGCTTTCCAAAAAGCCGGTATTATTCATCCTAAAAATCCTGTATTTTCGATCAATCAACGAAAAGTAGCTCAAAGTGTTTTTTTAAAGCAGGCTCAAAAAAATCAAACTAGTGTCAATTATATTATTCCTCAAAAAAATTTTAAAAATATAAAAACTAATAGTGATTATTTAAAATACAACTTTTCATTTAATGATTTAAAAATAAACGATTTAAAAATAAAATCTTTAGCTTTTTATCAAGTAGAGAATAGTGCTCTTTCTTTATCGGTGCTTAGTTTTCTGTCTCAAAGAGATAATTTTTTACTTAATGAATCAAAAATAAGACGCACTTTTTTATCCTCATCTTTTTCTGGCAGAATGGAAATAATCCATTTGAATAATCAACAAATTATTCTTGACGGAGCCCATAACCCTCAAAAGATGATGGCTTTAATTAAAAGTATTAAAAATTCTTTTCCCCATCAAAAATTCACTTTTTTAATAGCTTTTAAACAACGTAAAGATTTTTCTAAAATGCTCAAAATGATTATCCCATTTGCCAATCAAATAGTCCTCACTAAATTCAGAGTTGCCTCCGATTACATGATTCAATTATCTCAATCTCAATCTAGCCTAGCTAAAATTTTTAAAAAACTGAAATTTTCTGATTTTAAATATATTCCTGATAAATCTCTTGCTTTAGACACTGTCTTAAATGCAAATTGCCCTGTAATTATTACTGGCAGCCTTTATCTTCTTAGTGAGATTTATCCGCTTTTAAAAAAAGTCAAAATTATTTCACCAACCAAGTAACACCCGAGTCGGCGGATAGTAAATTACTGTCGGCGAAAAACCTTCCTTAAATTTAGTAAAGCCCTTCCATTTTCTATACATCTTATATCTCGGGTCATAAATTCCTCCAAAATCAAAAATTTCACATCCGGCTTTTTTGGCCGTTATCATTGCTGTCCATGTTAATAAAGTTGGAGCAAAAAGAGAATAACCTTGTAAATCAGCAAAAGCAGCATAGTAAAATGCCACCTTTTCATTTTTTATTATCATCAATGTTCCAACGCATTTATCCTGACAATAGGCAAAATGTATCCAACCAGCGTTTTTAAAATGTTCAATTAAAGAGTTGAAAAATTTTTCTTCATAGCAAACAACTCTTTTCCTTTTTGACCAAGATTCACGCGAGTTTTTAAAGATATTTTTTTCATCTTTTGTTAAATCTCCAAAATCTTTGGTCACAATTTTTATTTTATTTTTTCTTTCAGCATAGCCAATGTTGTAACGAGTTTTTGGTTTAAAAGAATTGATTAAATCAGTCTCTGATAAAGTTATGTCTACCAAAGAGGTAGCACTATTAGCGAATGGTTCAGAAGAGAAACCTGTTCGCTTCATTTTTGGTTGAAGTAGTCCTGGCTCAACATAAGTCGTTAAAATATGGTATTTTTGGCGGATTTTTTTTAACCAAATCAAATCAATCGAGTTTGAATGTTGAATTTTAGCTACCCCTAATGGTCCAACACTTTTATAAAAAAGATAATTACCAGCTTCTCCGAGAGTCTTCCATCCAATATCTTCCATGGCTTTAGCGAAACGGGGATTTTGATGCAAATCAGGTAAAGTGTTAAATTTAGAAATTAAAAAGTCCGACATAATATTTGATTATAATCTTAAATTTCTTATTTGCGTAACTTTCTATTATAATTAAGCATCTTTTTTTGAAAAAATAAAATTACCCAAACATGAAGTTTTTAATTAGATTATTCGAAAGAATAACAATTTTTATTATTGGTGCTTTAGCCTTATGGTTTATTGTCACTCAAATTTTCAAGCGTTTAGATCAAATCTTACCCATGTTTTTGGCCTTAATGATTACTTATCTAATTTCGGCTTATATTTTCTTGCCTCGGGTAGTTAGAATTATTTTACTTATCTCTAAAAAAGGCCGAATTCCTCGTTTTAATCGGGCTAGTGATGGTTTTCATATTGATCCTATCAATATTATTTTAATCGGTACCAAAGATCAATTAAAAAATGTTTTTAATCAAATTGGTTGGCATCAGGCCGACAAAATAAATATAAAAAGTTGTCTTAAAATGATTAATGCCTCTGTTAAAAATAAACCCTATCTTAGAGCTCCATTTAGTAATTTATATCTTTTTGGTCGCAGACAAGATATCGGTTTTCAAGAACCAATTGGTAATAGCCCCAGGAAAAGACATCACATTAGGTTTTGGGGAACTAATGTTAATAAAATTGAAGATCCTTTAGATATTAAATTTTGGACTAAAAAACAAAAAATAGATCTCTCAAAAGTCACTGTTTGGATTGGATCGGGGAGTGAAGATTTAGGTCTTACCCTTACTAGATTTACTTATCAACTTTCTCATAAAGTTAATCCCAATGTTGATCGAGAAAGAAAATATATTTTAGCTACGCTTAAAAAAAATAAGTGTATCGGTAATGTAACTTACTATAAACCAGGTACTTTTACTGTTGGCAAATACACTTCTGATGGTCGCATCGCTGTAGCTAAATTAAAAAAGTTGGATTATTAGTCCCGATAAAACACTAAATCCATACAAAAGAGCCAACACTTTAATAAAAATTTTTTTATTTTTTTCTTCCCGATAAAGTACCAGCAATCCTAATCCACCGCTAGCCAATAAACCAGCCATGGCTGGGCCTAATCCAATTATATTTTTTAAAAATAATTCAGTTATTGCCACTGAAGAAGCACAGTTTGGAATTAACCCAATTAGAGCGGTTAAGAACGGTTGCCAAAATATATTTTTAGCAAAAAAATCAATCAAAAAAGTTTCTCCTAATTGAAAAACCACAAAATTAATTATTAATGTTATTAAAAATATAAAAATAAAAATATTGAAAGTATGAATGACTGGATGCCAAAATATTTCTTTAATATTGAATTTTTTTGAAGCAGTTGAAGTTGAGTGTCCGCAGCAAGCTGTCTCATTTAAAATAGTTTCATGATGATGATTTTTATTATCATGGCCATCTTCTACTGATTTAATATGTTCTTCAATTTTTTTATCTTCTTTTCTAAAAAAGAAATCAACCAAATAACCAACTGCAAAAGCTATCGCAACTTTTATCCCAATTAAAGGTAATACTAAATAAGCTTTATCTGGTTGTGACAGAATTATTGGTATTGCTTCGTCAGAAGTTGATAAATAAACAGCCAACAAAGTACCAATGGTTAGCATTCTTTGGGTAAACATGGCCGTGGCTACCACCGAAAAACCACATTGAGGTAAAATTCCAGCAAAAGCTCCAATTAGAGGGCCAGCTTTTCCTGCTTTTTCAACCTTTCTTCTGATTTTATCGCCAAATTTGTATTCTAATAGTTCAATTCCAATATACAAAATCAACAATAAGGGAACATTTCTAAGGCTGTCGATTAAAGCATCTATAAATATTTCCATCATAATTATTGTATTTAATTCTACCACTAAAACAGGCAATCACCTTATTTTCTCCTCTACCATTAAATTTAGCAAAGGGGTATAATTGCCTATTATTTTTATGAATAAATTAAAATTAACCAAAATTGTGGCGACCATTGGTCTTGCCTCAGAAACAGCCGAACAAATTAGTTCACTAATTGATGCCGGAGTAAACATTTTTCGTTTTAATACTAAACACTCCACTCCAGAATGGCATGATGAACACATTAAATTAGTTCAGAAAGTCGCCGACTCGAAGAACGTTATTATTGGTATTCTTCTTGATCTTCAAGGTCCAGAAATCCGTCTTGAAACTCGCGATAAAGTTGATATTGAAGTGGAAAATGGTCAAGAGATTACTATTGGCTCATCTTTTACCGACGGTATTGACGTTATTATTCCTCACTCCGCTGTTTTTAAATTGTTAAAACCAGGCGATGATTTGTTTATCGATGATGGTTTTATTGAAACAGAAGTAATTTCTGTCCAAGAATATTCAATCAATGTTCTAATTAAAAATAGTGCTGTTATCAAACATCGAAAAGGTGTTAACTTACCAGGTGCCGACATTGATTTTCCTTCTTTAATAGAGAATGATATCCTTCAAATTGAAAAAAATGCCCGTAATAAGGTTGATTTTGTCGGGCTATCCTTCGTTCGTAGAGCCGCCGATATTAAATTGCTTCGCATTGAAATGCAAGAAAGGGGAATGGATGCCAAAATCGTTGCCAAGATTGAAAATCAAGCCGCTTTAGACAATATTGATGAAATTATAAAAGAGACTGACGCTGTTATGGTCGCTCGTGGTGATTTAGGAATCGAAGTACCAATTGAACAACTTGCTTTTTGGCAGGAAACAATTATCCGCAAATGCCGTATTGCCAACAAACCAGTGATCACTGCTACTCAAATGCTTGAATCTATGATTCATCATCCTCGTCCAACCAGAGCCGAAGCAACCGATGTTGCCAATGCTGTCTATGATGGCACCGATGCTATTATGTTGTCATCCGAAACCGCCAGCGGAAAATATCCTATTAGAACTGTCGAAACTATGGCTCGAATTGCCAGTTGGAATGAAACTCATCGACCAGTCGGGTTAAATCCTGATTTTATTAGCGATGATGCTACTTCCAATATTGCTAAATCAGCTATCAGTATTACTAAATCAGGCCTAAATCCTAAAATTGATTCCATCATTGTTTTTACTAGTACTGGTAATTCTGCTCAATTAATTTCTCGATATCGCCAAAACGTTCCAATCATCGCCGTTACTGGAGACAAAAAAGTGGCCGAATATATGGCAATATCTTTCGGAGTAATTCCTTTTGTCACTGATTTTCCCAAAGGTTTATTCACCACTCCTGAAAAAATTCTAGACGAATTAATTGACAATAAACTCATAGATAAAGGTGATCGTGTCATTATCGTTCATGGTTCTCATTGGCAAGAAGAGGGGCTTACCAACGCCCTCCAAATTACCACTGTCTAAGAAGGATTTGATCTTAATTAATAGTTTCAAAAGCCAAGTATTCGGCAATTATTTTATGTTGTTTGATTAAAATAGCGTGCTTTTCAAAAAGTAAAGAAATAATCTTATAATATTGTTTTATATAGTAATATATAGTAAAATAGCCCCGCATATTAAAAATTTGTGTTAGAAAAAGTATTTTTAAAATTAAATAAAGAAAGGTTAGGTGTAAAAAATGGGAGCATTTCCTGTTTTTTTTAACTACAGTAGACAAAGGGTAGGTGAATTGTGGCCAGTTAATTATTCAGAAGTAGAAAGAGTGGCTTTATTTTGGCAAAAAAAGTTCAAAATTAAACCTTTTTTTCAAGATGAAATCAAAATATTTTTCGTAATAATTGACGGCCAACTGACATTTTGCATGCCAAGTCTTAATGAGTTGTACGTTGAAGGGGCCGCTGAGGATTGTCTCCGGATAGCCAAATTCATTTACAAAAATGTTGATGTCATCACTGAGATTGCTCCAACGTTAGATACTCATCTCGTATACCAAATCTTTTATCCGCTTTTTTGGATTAATAATCGTGGTGAACACCCTATAAAAAATCAAACAGTCATCTCTTATGATGATGTTAAAAAAGGTGTTTGGAAGGTTAATCCTACTGTAGCTGATATTGTCGCCAACGGTGACTATGATTGGTTACAAAAATACGCCCTACATTACACTCAAAAATTAACCGAAGGCGGCCGTTATTCTTTGGTAATTTGGAATTATCATGGAATGACTGGAAGCGTTGATCATGCTTTAATGCCCATTCTGGATGAAGCTTCCTTTTTTCATTCAGTGGTCAGAGGCAATGAAAGAAATTTTCAAACAAGGCTCTCTTCTGAACTTCGCGGATATTATCCACCAAACCTAAGTGAGCCATGAACCATTCGTGTGCCTGAGTACCGATGGCTTTAATATTGTATTTCATGGCCAAATAAACATTTGAAGTTCCGATGAAACTTTTACATTTCGAAGATAATTTTTCCACTACGTAGTCCTGCCATTCAGCCGAATAGCGTCTTCTTGTTCCCATATCAACTAAAGGTAATTTATACTGATTAATCAACTCAATTTTTTTATTAAGTCGATTAATACCTTCCTGTTTTATCGCTCCAAAATTGCTTGTTGCTTTGAAATAAAGTTCGCTGACAATGGCCAAAAGGGGAACTTCATATAAAATTGTATCCACCCATAAGCCGGAAATTTTTATTTCCAAATACCCATTGTTATTAATTGCCTTAACACAGCTTGAATCAAACCTAAAATTAGTTAAAAAATCGATATAATCGCTTTTTAAAAACCGGATTGACCTAAGAAATTTTTCCTCCTTTTTTGTTAAGTGCAAATTTTCCATCATTTTCACTTGCTGGTTTACATTTTTGGCCAAAAAGCCCAGTTTTACATCCTTGTCTCTGCAGATAAAAGTATATTCTACTTTTGTCTTTGGATATTGATGGTAAACCGCTTGTTGCATTGTCAGTTTATAAAAATCCGTATCTGTGAAATGCTTGACGACTCGCTTTCTGTATCTCATTGCCAATGCCTCCCTTTTTATTTTGTCTCAATAGAGAACACTCTAGACAAAATATTGCCCACAGTGCTCCCTATTGAAAAGAAATCAAAAAATTAATTTTAAAAGAGCGATTGCTTGATCATCTTTTAAATGCTTAAATCTATTAACAATCAAACAATATTAGCTTGAATTATAGCACATAATATGGTATAATTCACACTTATAAGACTGTTAATTTTAATAAAATATGACCAATTTTGAAAACGAAAAACAACCTCAAAAATTTACAAATTGGAAAAATTTCGACAGGTCAAATTATCATCCAAATTACAGTCTTTCTAAAGAAATTTTAGGTCAAGATTGGGCAGATCCTGAAGATTTGTCAAAGCTAAATAAAACTAGTTTCTTCTCTTATACCGGTTTAATAGAAATCGATGAAAATGGGAGACCTTTAAACCCTAATGGACCCACTGGAATTGAAGGACGAGGTGTCTTAGGTAGATGGGGAGCTAACTTTGCCGCTGATCCGATTGTTACTCGAATAAATGATGAAAATTTTCTAGAATTAATTGTCATTAAAAGACAAGATAGCGGTAGATGGGCTTTACCTGGTGGTATGGTTGATAAAGGGGAGAAAGTAACCGCTACTTTAGCTCGAGAATTAAACGAAGAATCTTCAGCTAAACTTGATTTTAAAAAAGCTATTAAGATTTACCAAGGTTATGTTAATGATCCTCGCAATACTGACAATGCTTGGATGGAAACAGATGCTTATTCGCTTCATTTGTCACCCAAAGAAGCCAAAACAATTACTCTTAAGGCCGGTGATGATGCTAGTGATACTAAATGGATGATATGCAAAAAAGAAGATATAAATTCTTTATATGCCAGTCATTCTTCCTTTGTGAATTTAGCCATTTTAGATTTTCAACAAAAAAAGAATTGTACTGTTTTAGAAAACGGCCAAGTTGTTTTTAAAGAAAAAGAAAAATATTTTCCTCAAGCTTTAGTTATTGGTCGATTTCAGCCTCTTTGTAATCATCATGTTGAAATCCTCAAAGAAGTTTTAAAAGTATCCGGTGCTCGTAAATTACTTTTAGGCCTAGGTGTTTCTGAAAAACCTGACGAAAGAAATTTTCTTGATTTTAATGAAAGAAAAGAGATGTTGATCCCAATTTTAGATAATTTGGATATAGAGTGTGAAATTAGGCCGATAACAGATATTAACAATCCACCTAAATATGGAGAACATGTGGAGTCGGTTTTTCCAGAAATGAATGAATCCAATACTAAGATTTTTACTGAAAATGCTTACACCAGTGATTGCTTTATTAAATATGGTCATAATTATCAAGTTGTTCCTACCACTACTACTTTATCGATCAGAGCCACTGAAGTTCGTCAACTTATGATTGAATCAGAAGATTGGACTAAATTAGTACCTAGTCATGTGGCCGAAATTATTAAGAAAAATAATTACATCGGTCGACTTAAACAGATCAAAAACCAAGATTCTCAAAAATAACTAAGAAATCAACCTAATATTTTCTCAAATTTAAAACAGCCAAAGAAAGGGTTAAAATCTATTATGGTAAAAATCCAAAAAATATTTTTAGGTATCTTTTTTCTTCTTTTTTCATTCGTTCTTTTCTCTTTTCCCATAAAAGCCATTAGTGACGCTTCGTCAATCGAAGCCACTGTCACTCGAATAATTGAAGAAAAAGAAATTGAAATAATGGAATTTAGCCAACTTTATCAAAAACTTGAGTTAGAATTGTCAACTTCTGATGATAAAAAAATCATTATCGAAAATGGCAACCAGCCAATGGCAAATATTATTAAATATGTCGTCAATGATCGCGTATTAGTTAATCTAACAACTGGGACGGAAGGAGATGAATATGTTATTGTCGATTTTGTTCGTAAAGATAGTTTAATTCTTTTATCAATATTATTTATTATTTTACTTGTAGTTATCGCTAAATGGAAAGGATTATTTTCTCTTTTCGGTATGATTTTTACTTTTTTTATTATTTTTATTTTTGTCTTACCTCGGATATTAGCCGGTGACAATCCTGTTTTGATTGCTGTTGTAGCCTCTTTAATTATAATTCCAGTTTCCTTTTATTTGGCTCACGGATTTAATAAAAAAACCACCATCGCCGCAATCAGTTCCATCATTAGTTTAATAATCACTGCGGTTTTAGCCTCAATTTTTACTCAAATAGGTCATCTAACTGGCTTATCTTCAGAGGAAGCAGGAATGTTGTCAATCGATCAAGGCAATCTAAATATGAAGGGGATATTGCTCGCCGGAATTGTGATTGGTGCCTTAGGTGTTCTTGATGATATTACTATTTCTCAAGCAGCCATTGTTGATGAACTAGCCACCACTGCTAAATTAACTAAAACCAAAGATCTTTACAATCGATCAATGGTAATTGGCAAAGATCATATTACTTCCATGGTCAATACTTTAGTCTTAGCTTATGCCGGTGCATCCTTACCTTTACTTCTGATTTTTACCAA
>CAZOQV010000021.1:0-12055 GCA_964582365.1 uncultured Gammaproteobacteria bacterium
CCTATTCCGGTCGCTCCCACTCCAGATCCAGTCGCATAAAATTTTTAAAAATAAATCACGGAACGTGAAATAGAATGATCTCGAGTGATTAATTATTTTGACTTTATGTCACTATAATCACTCCCCATCATTGCTATTTCACCAACCCGTCTCCCGCCGTTGCGGGACTGATGAGCCCCGCTTACTGCTGGGCGAAACGGAAAACTAAATTATGAAAACTAAAAAACCATTAGTCACCATCTACATGCCGGTTTTTAACGCCTCTCCCTATCTTAACCAATCCATCGACAGTATATTAAATCAAAGCTATTCTAATTTTGAATTTATTATCATCGACGATGCTTCTACTGATAATTCTTGGAAAATAATTAAATCTTACGCTAAAAAAGATTCCCGTATTATCTCTATTAAAAATCATATTAACTTAGGCGTTAGCCTAACTTCTAACATTGCTATTTCCAAGGCCAAAGGTAAATTTTTAGCTCGTATGGATGCTGACGATATTTCTTTTAATGATCGCATTGAAAAACAAGTCAAATTTTTAACTAAAAATCCAAAGGTTATCGCCGCTGGCGGTCAATGTGTGGTTATCGACGAATTCGACAACATTATTGGCAATAAAAATTTTCCTACTCAGTCTAAACAATTAAAAGAGATGATTTTCTGGGCCATTCCCATGCAACAACCATCAATGATGATTAACCTTTCTAAATTACCTAAAAAATTTGTTTGGTACACTCCAAACCAATCTTCGGCCGAAGAAGTCGATTTAATGTTTAGATTTATGCTTTATGGCCAAATTGCCAATCTTGAAGATAATTTACTTTTCTATCGTCATTTAAACAGTAGTCTTTCTCATAAAAATCCCAAAAGCACTTTTAAATTAACTCTACAAAGTCGTTTCTCTGCTTTAAATCTTGGTTTTAAGCCAAGTTTAAAAGCCATAGTTTTAACCTTAATGCAAATAGTTGTCGTTGCTTCAATTCCTAATAATTTAATTAATGAAATCTGGTATCGCCTTCGTGGTATTAATAAGCCAAATGGTCTTACTGTTGGGACTTTTGCCAAAACTCAAGTATAATTATTTAATGCCTTTATTAAATAAATTAAAAGCGCACTTCGATAAACTAATTCTAGTTTTGGTTTTAATACTTTTAATTTGGAAAAATTTTACCCCAAATACTTGGCTTATTGGCTGGGACAATTTAATGCCTGAATTAAATATTTGGCTCAACTTAAAACGATCTCTCTTGGCCGTTTGGCAAGAATATCAAGGACTTGGTTTGGTTGGCGGCATGGGCCACGCCACCGAGTTAATCAGACAACTAATAATTCTTCCTTTTACTTTAATCCTCCCTCATAATCTAATTCGCTATTTTTGGCAATTTTCCATGTTAATTTTAGGCACCTTTAGTCTTAATATTGGCCTTCAAAAAACTCTAAAATTATCTAAAACATCCAGTCTTTTAGCTTCTCTTTTTTATCTTCTCAATTTTGGTACCATCCAATATTTTTGGGTCGTTTTCGATCCTTTTGCTACTTTTTGGGGCTTTTTTCCCCTCCTCTTTTTTACTCTTTGGAATTATCTTAAAGAGCCAAACAAAAAAAACTTAATAAACTTTATAATTTTTAACTTATTGGCCATTCCTAGTTTTTATGTTCAGACTATATTTATAGTCTATTTAATTTGTATTTCCCTAATTCTCTTTTCCCATCTTATTTTCAATCTCAAAAAAATTCCTTTCAAACTTTATTCCTTTATTTTATTAATCATTTTTCTTTTAAATGCTTTTTGGTTTTTACCTTCTCTCTATTATTTCAAAAATGATGTTCAAAACACCACCCAAGCCTATGGTAACCTAATGGCCAATCAGGAAACTTTTGATCGCAATCAAAACCGAGGTAATGTCTTTGATTTTCTTCTTCTTAAGAACTATTATTTTGATTTACAAAAAAATGAAACCACTCTTCTATCACCTTGGGCTTCTTATTTTTCCAATCAATATAATTTAATTTGCGGTTACTTTGTTTCTCTTTTTGTCATTATCGGTTTAATTTTTATTTTTTCCAAAATTAAACAAAAATCTCCCATCAAGTTATCCCTTCTCTTGCTTTTTTTATTATCAGCAGTGGCTCTTCTCTCCGATACTCCAATTTTTTCTCAATTAAATTATCTCCTTCGTCAAGTTCCTCTGATTAATCAGATTTTTAGATCACCTTGGACTAAATTTTTAGTCCCTACTATTTTTGTTTTTTCAGTTCTTTTAGCTTTCGGACTTGAATTTATTTTCAACTTGTTGAAAAAAATTAAATATTCTCCTATTTTTTCAAAAATTATAGTCAGTATCATCTTTCTTTTTGCTCTTTTCAAATTTAGTTTTCCTGTTTTCCAAGGCCAATTTTTCTCTCCTCAATCCAGACGAGAAATCCCCAAAGAATATTTTGAGTTGTTCTCTTTTTTCAATCAAGTCTCCCCTACTGCCAGAATTATGAATTTGCCTCAAGGCTCATTTTGGGGTTGGACTAATTATCGTTGGGGTGTCGATGGCTCTGGTTTTCTCTGGTATGGGTTAAATCAACCAATTCTTGATCGTGCTTTTGATGTTTGGAATTTAAAAAATGAAACTTATTATTGGGAGTTAACTTCTGCCCTTCAACAAAAAAATCCCCATGCTTTAAACAATATTATTAATAAATATTCTGTCGAATATATTATTTTTGACAAAAGTGTTTATTTTTCAGATGAAAAAATCTTTGCCAAACTCGCCTCTCCTCAATTAGATTTTATTAATCAAATTGACAACCTTAAATTAATTAAAGAGAGTGGTTCTCTTCTTGTTTACCAAAATCAAAATCCAACCAAAATTTACACCACCAACAATATTAACAACAGTCTTCCTGTTTCTCGTTTCGATCCTAATTTTCAACCTCAAATATTACCTTCTTCTGATGTTATTTACCCTCTTGAACATGGCTCTATTACTGGACCTAAAACCATCAAAGTTCTTACTGACAATGAACTTTATTTTCGTTTTCAAAATCAACAATCACATAATATTTTAGGTTTTAATTTCCCTGATTTAAAATTCGATCAAGATTATCTTCTTAAAGTAGAATCTAGAAATTTTAATGGCGAAACTTCTATTATTTCTGCTTTTGATAATCATTCACAATATTACTTTTTTAAAAATCAACTAAAAAAATCAACCGATTGGCAAACAACCTGGTTTTTAATTCCTAAGATGGAAAATTTTTCTTTTGATACTGGATTAACTATTCTTTTCAATAATCCTAGTTTTAATAAAATTGATTCCATTAACGATATTAAAAATCCTGAAATTTATCCCTATCAAACCAATATTTCTCTTATAGACAACTATCAACCACCCACCAATAATTATCTTGAATCAAAATCAAATATCTTTTTTTACAAAACCAAATTAAACCCAAGTAATGATTCTTATTTTGTTTTACCTCAATCTTTCCATAAAGGCTGGGTCGCTTTTTATTTAGATGGCTTAAAACCAGTTTTTCTAAAAGATCACATCTTAATCAACAATTGGGCCAACGGTTGGACCATTCCTTCTTCTCTCTACGATCTAAATCCTACGATCTATCTCCTCTTTTGGCCTCAAATCTTTGAATTTCTCGGTTTCCTTCTCCTAATCCCCACTTTTATTTGGATATTCAAGAAAACAAAAAAAGATTAAATCGATTTTATTATCTCTGCAATTTTATTGCCTAGTTCCTCAAACTCTTTTTCTTTCCAACCTTTAGTAGTCATGGCTGGCGTTCCAACTCTAATTCCAGACGGTCTAAATGGGCTACCCTTCTCGTGTGGCACCGTGTTAGCATTAACCACAATTCCATTTTCTTCCAATTTTATGGCCGCCTCTTTTCCCTTTTCAAAACCAACTTCTACTACCATCAAATGATTTTCTGTTCCAAAAACTTTTATTCCATTTTTTCTTAAAGTTTCCGCCAATGTTTTAGCATTTTTTATTATTTGAACCGTATATTCTTTATATTCTGGAGTATCAGCTTCAAAAAAAGCTACCGCCAACGCGGCAATTTGATTTTCATGAGGACCACCTTGCATTCCCGGAAAAACTGCTTTATCAATTTTTTTAGCTAAATCCGAATCTTTTTCTAATCCTTTTTTAGTTACCCCAATAATCGCTCCTCGAGGTCCTCTTAAACTTTTATGTGTAGTTGAAGTAATTACGTGACAATACGGCACTGGACTTGGGTGAACTCCTCCTACAATCAATCCCACAATATGAGAAATATCGGCCACCAACCAAGCGCCCACACTATCGGCAATTTCTCCAAATCTTTCGAAATCTAAAATATACGGATAAGCCGTAGTTCCGGCAAAAATTAATTTTGGTTTTTCTTCTAAAACTAATTTTTGTAATTTGTCATAATCAATTCGGCCATCTTCTTCAACATCATATTGAACACTATTAAAAAATTTTCCCGAAAAAGTAACTTTTGGATGTCCATGAGTTAAATGACCACCAGCCGAAAGTTTCAATCCACAAATTTTATCTCCAACTTCTAACAGTGCCATTTGGACTGCACTGTTGGCTGGGCTTCCAGAATATGGCTGAACATTTAAATGTTCCACTCCTAAAACTTTTTTTCCTCTCTCGATGGTTAAGTTCTCAATTTCATCAATAAATTTATTTCCTTGATAATATCTTTTGCCTGAATAACCCTCCGAATATTTATTAGTCAAGCAACTACCCAAAGCCATTTTAACTTCGTCTGAAGCAAAGTTTTCACTGGGAATTAAATCAATCATTTCTGCCTGTCTTAATTCTTCTTGTTTAATTAAATCTCTAATTTGTTTATCTATCATAACTTCATTTTACAGCAAATTTATTTTTATAATTTCATCCAATACTAACTTATTTATTTCTTCGATACTAATCAAATTACCATCACGACAACATTTAATTGGTACCCATGTTTTATCTGTTTCAATCATTCTCAAATATTCATCATAAGCCGCCTGTTGATGTTCTTTACTTTTTTCCATTAAATCAGCTCCTTTACCACCAACATAATTTCTCTCATTTTTCTTTTTTACCAATTCCATACTTACTTCCGGTTCAACCAACAACACAATTACTAAATCTGGTTTGTAAATTTTCATTTCTTTCCATCCAGTTTTCCATAACCAATCTCGATATTTAGTTTGATCTTCACCTTTTAATTTAGCTACCTGATGAACATTTGAAGTAAAATATCGATTTGAAATAACTACTTTTCCCGCATCTACCCATTTTTTAATTTGCTGACTTCCCCAATATTCATCAATCATATAGGGCAAAACTGTCAAATAAGGACTAATTGCTAATGGATCACCAAATTCACCCGTCTGCATTTTTCCTGCCAATTTTCCCCACACGCTCGTCTCATAATGAGGATAATCATCTGTTCTAACATCAAAACCTTTATTTTCAAAATAATCCTCAATTAAGCTTATCTGATTACTTTTAATATTATCGTTCTTGGCTATTTTATAACCCTCTTTTGTTAAAAAATCTCTTAAAAGTCCAGTCTGAACTGATTTTCCACTTCCGTCAGTTCCCTCAATTACAATAAATTTCCCTCTTTTTTTATTTTTCATAAAAAATATACTTCCAAAAGATGATATATTAAAGATAATTAAAAATAAACCACCTCTTTTATGTCAAACAACGTCAATAATAAACGAAAAATTTATAGTCTAGATCGCTTAAAACCAGAAATCACCGCTGTTTGTTTTGCTAAATGTTCCCGTTCACCTGATTCTTTTAAAGATATTGCTAAAGAATTAACAGAAGAAAAATCTTCTATATTTAATGAAAAATATGTTGTCGGTTATGGTCATGGCAGTGTTGCTGAACATGCTTGTCTTCATGTCGCTATTGAAAATATTTCTATTCTCGCCACTAAAGTTGTTGAAGATAACCGTTTGGCTTCCTTTACCGAAAAATCCACCCGTTATCAACTTTTTGATCGTAACCGCTACTACAAACCAAAAAAAATAATGGATTCCAAATTTGGACCAGAATATGAAAAAACCATGAATTATATTTACGACACCTATAATTCTCTTTTTGAACCAATGAAAAAATTCCTTGTTAAAAAATATCCTCAAAAACCAGATGAACCAGACATGGCTTACAATGCCATCATTAAAGGCAGAACTTGCGACAATGTTCGTTATCTACTTCCTTGTGGAACCCTTACTAATATGGCAATGACCGCCAATGCCAGAGTCTGGGAACATGCTATCACTAAACTTATGTCACATCCTCTCGATGAGATGAAAGAATTAGGCCAAGAACTAAAAAACTGCACTATTAAATCTACCCCTACCTTAGTCAAATATGCCAACCCCAACGATTATCTAATAAACACTATTTCCACTTTAGAAAATTTAAGTAAAAAAATATTAACCAAAAAGCCCAAATCTGTTAGCCCAGTAACTATTGTTCGTTACGATAAAAACGCCGAAAATCATTTAATAACCTCTCTTTTATATCGTGGTTCTAATTTGCCTTATCAACAAATTTTAAAGTCCGTTAAAAAAATGGATCAAAAACAAAAAGAACAAATTGTTGACGAAGCTCTTAAAAATAAAACTTCTCACGATGCCCCTCTTCGAGAACTAGAACATCTTTACTATACTTTTGATATTTTAATGGATTATGGTGCCTTTCGCGATATTCAACGTCACCGTATGGTTACTCAAACTAATCAAGATGTCACCCTTGATCATGGATATGAAATTCCCGAAGAAATAAAAGAAGCTGGATTATTAAAACCATATTTACAAGTCATTAAAAAAGCTAAAAAACTTTATCAAACTATTTATCCCTATTTTCCAAAAGAAGCTCAATATGTTGTTCCCTTTGCTTTTAGAAAACGTGTTCTATTTACTTGGAATCTTCGTGAACTTCATCATTTTATTCCACTTAGAAGTAGCCCCAAAGGTCATATTTCCTATCGACGTATTACTCAGGCCTGCTGGCAGGAACTAAATAAAATTCATCCTCTTTTAGCCAAATATATTAGTGTTGACATGTCTGAAGGCTCAGCATCATGGGCTGCCACTTTGTATAAACAAAAGAAAATATAGATCAAAAGATATCATTTAATATATCAAAAGGCATCAATCACATATAGGACACTTATCACCAGAATAATAGTATCCACAACCTTCACAAAATTTTAACCCATCAGCACTTTCAATCGTTTTATATACTAAAGACCCATTTTCATAAGTTACCATTGTCTTAGATGATCCAAATTCAGCCGTGGCTACAATTCCAGGACAGGCTCCACCACCCTTTCTTGTTTTCATTTCTAAAATTTGTCCAAACATAAAATCACCAAAATTCCTTCCTAGATAATCATTTACTTCCACCTCGTCAAGTGATTTTCCCTTTAATACTACGTCATAACAAGCCGAAAAAATTCTATTGATTAAATCTTTTTTAGAAAACATTTTCTTTTCAAAATTATCATAAAAGTTTTCCATGATTTGCTCTACTACATCATCAATTCTGTTTTTATTTGTTTCTATTTTTTTATCGGTTTGAGTTAAGTTAACCATTATTTCAGCCATCTTAAAATCATTTGTTGCCAACGGATTAGTTAATAAATCATTAGCCGATTCAATTTTTTCTTTTCCACCAAAAGTTTCATAAATTAACTTTAATCTTTCAAAATCATCATTCACAAAAAGACGCACATATTTAATGTTTTCATTTTGTTTACTATTAAGCCAAAAATCTACTATATTCATGGTGTATCCCAATTCCATATTAATAGGGCTAAAATGCGCTACTACTTTGTTACCTTCATTTAAACCTTTTTGGATTTTATCAAATGCCTCCTTATCCAAAGGATTACTCGTCATAAATTTATCTATAAAAACATTTGTTTTTTCGTCTTTAATTCGACCATTTTCTAAAACTCTCTCCAAGGCTCCACCCTGTATACAAAACAATTCTTGCATAGCTGTTTTTAATTCCAATTCCAACGCTATATATTTTTTATCATCATCAATTCGTTTTAAATATTCTACTTCTTTTTCAGGATCAAAAAATAAAATTTCTTTCTCTTGTTTTTCTAAATCAACTCTAATATTTTTCAATGCATTACTACCAACTACTTCATGAGTTTCGTAGATATCACGGATTTTAATTATATTTTCTTTATTCATATTTTTACTTTCCAAATTATTTACAATTTGGTTCCGAAATTTCGGATTGCTCGAAAGGTTTGGTCATCCGGCTTCGACCGACGAAGCTTTGCGAAGGCGGTTTTTATACCATCCATCATCTTTGCTCCGACAATCACACGGTTGCGGCACAGCCCAGGATTCTAACCTGGTTCCCCATCACCCGCCATAGTTTTAACGACGGCGGGCATTAATAATTTATTATATCGTTAAAATTTCGATCTCCACATTAAATTTAATAAACATGACAATCGATTAAAATATTTAAGTATATTTTGATCAAAACTCAAATTTTCTTTTTCTTCTCTTTCAATTTTTAAAGCCACCAATCGTCTTTCTGCTTCTCGACAATCAGTTCTGCATAAATTTATTCTAGCCTCAACTTCATTTTCACCAGGAATTAAAAACCCCTCGAGATTGCTAACTCTTTTTTTTGTTAATTCAATACTTTTATCTATTTCCTCAACTCTTTTTTTTCCGCTAGTCCAATCTTGCCCCATATAAAGACTCCCCATCACTTCATACAAATCTTTTTCTATCTGAAAAAAATTTTTCTTTTCATCAGATTTAGTTATCTTAACTTTAGCAAGACCTAAACTTGCCTGAAATCTATCAATCGAACCAACCGCCTCCACAAAAACCGAATTTTTACTGACATCAAGAAGACATTCTCCTTGTGTTATTCCCCTGTCACCTTTTTCACTCATATTTTTTATTCATAAATCTTAATTCATAAATCATATTTCTTAAGAACATTTCGAGTAACCACAAAATTCATTTGTGCATTTGAAACAGCCTTCTTCGGCTCGAAGGGGACTGCCACAATCAGGACAAGACATTACTTTGCTATCTAAATCTGCCTGTTTTATTCTAATAGCTTCAATTGAAGTTACATCCACATTTGTCTTTTCGCAAGCAAACATATCAAGTTGTTCTCCTCTTGAGATTTCCAATAGAGATTTACCCACTGCATCAAACATACTTAAAACTGTCCCATTTCCTAATCCAATTTTTTGACCACAAGAAATCCCCACTATTTCATCTGCCACTTCATCTAAACTGGCTCCATATTTCAACGATAATGATGACAATCTTCCAATTGCTTCAGCCGCTCCAGCTGTAAAGCCACCACTTTTCCCTAAATTAACAAACACTTCAACTGGACCATCGCCTTGTTCGTAAAAAATCGAAGTATAAACACTTCCCACATCACATTTCTTTTTTACTCTAACTCCCCTGGCAATAATTGGTGTTGATTTTTTCTTTGGTGGCAAAGTCACTACTTTTTCTTCAGCTTCCTCTTTTTTCTCTTTTACTTTTTGTAAAGGTTCAAAAGATCTTGATCCAGTTCTATAAATAGTAATACCCTTAGTCCCCAAAGAATAAGATTTTAAATAAGCTTCTCGAACATCATCCACAGTGGCCGTTTCAGGTAAATTAATTGTTTTCGACACTGCATTATCTGTATATTTTTGGAAAGCCGCCTGGATTCTAATATGCCATTCTGGCTCAATTTCCAAAGCCGTAATAAAAACATTTTTTAAATCCTCAGGAATTCCTTCAACACCCTTTAAAACTCCTCCATTTTTAACAATTTTTTCAATCAATTCTTCAGAATAAATTCCTCTTTTTTTCAATTCCTCCACCAAAATTGGATTAACTGTATAAAGGGTTTTTCCTTCCACTGTATTTTTTTGAAAACCCAAAGAAAAAACTGGTTCGATTCCCGAACTAGTATCTGCCAATAAACTAATTGTTCCAGTTGGAGCAATTGTAGTTAAAGTCATATTTCTTGGCTTGTAATCAGTGTTTGCAAACACACTCACATTCCAAAGAGGAAAAGTTCCTCGAAGTTTAGCTAATTCACAAGTTGCTTCTCTAGCTGATTCAGTCACAAACTTCATTATTTTTTCTGCCCAAGCAATTCCCTCTTCCGAATCATATCTAATTTTCAATTTAAACAAAGCATCCGCAAAACCCATTACCCCTACTCCAATTCTTCGAGTATTACTCACCATGTCTCGAATTTTTTGGACTGGAAATTCATTTACTTCCACTACATTATCTAAAAAATGAACACCAATTCTGATTGTTTCTTTTAAATCTTCCCAATTTAAATCTTTTCCGTTTACAAACTTAGCTAAATTAACACTTCCTAAATTACAGGCATCATAAGGCAAAAGAGGTTGCTCACCACATGGATTAGTAGCTTCAATTCGACCCACACTTGGGACTGGATTTGAAGTTTTATCATTCATTCGATCGATGAAAACTAATCCTGGATCACCAAATTGCCATGCCAATCTTGTTATTAAATTAAACACTTTATAAGCATTTAATTTCATTGTTGCTTCATTTGTTCTTGGATTAATCAAATTGTATCCTTCTCCTTCTTCAGTTGCTTTTGCCCAATCATATAATTTTTTAGCTCCAATCTCCACATCTCTCAATCTTTGATCAACATTTCTATTTTGTTCAGCTAATCTTATTTCTTCGATTATCTCTTCTGGAACAGAATCATCAGTTGCAAATTTTTTATCAAGTTCAACTCTTTCCATAAAAGCGTTAGTTACCGCCAAAGAAATATTGAAATTAGTTAAACTCCATTCATCTAATTTTACTACTGCAAATCTTAAGACATCAGGATGATCAATTGACAACATTCCCATATTCGCGCCACGTCGTACTCCACCTTGTTTAATTTGAGCTGTTACATCATTGTACGCTTGCATAAAGCTAACCGGACCAACCGTTGTTCCACCGCTTGATTTAATATAATCACCACTTGGTCTAAGTCGAGAAAAAGAAAAACCAGTTCCTCCACCGCTCTTATGAATCAAAGCCATATTTGACATGGTTTCCAAAATCGATTCCATCGAATCATCAATCGGAAGTACAAAACAAGCCGACAATTGTTGATGTGTTTTACCTGCGTTTATTAAACATGGAGTATTTGGTAAAAATTTCTGTTCTGAAAATAATTGATAAAAACTTTTAGCCTGATTTTCTATTTGTTGTTCATTGCTTCCAAAAAATTGATCACCTTTAGCCACATTAAACGCTACTCTCCAAAAAATATCTTTTACTTTTTCAATCGATTTTCCCTCTTCGTCTTTTTTAGAATATCTTGTTTCCGCAATATATTTTGCATTAGCTGAAAGCTTTGGTTCTATTAAATCATCAATACTACTATTAATATTTTGTCTGCTTATATCTGTCATTTTTTATTTTTTAAAATTACTAATTAATTTTTCGAAATCTTTAATTTCGTTGATATCTAAATAAACTGTGGCAAAACGAATATATGCCATAGTATCAATATTTTTTAGTTTTTCTAGAACCATCATCCCAATTTCCCTCGAAGGAATTTCTACACTTGGCCAATTTAACAATTTCATTTCAATTTCATCAATAATTTTACTTTTTTCATCTTCACTTACTTTACAACAAGCCTTATCTAAGCACTTTTCTAATTTTTCTCTTTGATAATCTTCAATTTTTCCCGATTTTTTAATTACTTTTAAATCAATATTTTCTATTCTTTCATAAGTTGTAAATCTTTTTTCGCATTTAAGACATTCTCTTCGTCTTCTAGTCACTCTACCATCCTCAGCCTCTCGGCTTTCCAAGACATTAGATTCATCAAAACCACAATATGGACACAACATAAATTTATAAGCTTGATAAACTTTTAACTTTATAACCAACCACTATCTCTAGTGGATGCTAACCATCATACCCACTACCACTAGCCATCGTCAATAGATTAAAATATATCAATTTTCATTTTCGCAATTATTCTGCGGACAAAAA
>CAZOQV010000022.1:0-10219 GCA_964582365.1 uncultured Gammaproteobacteria bacterium
GAACTCTCGACCTATCCTTGGGAAGGATATGTTTTACCACTAAACTATAGCCGCAGCCTCTTTATTTTATCACGATTATAGTTTAGGAATCTTGATTATCATTCCAATTTCCAACAGACCAGCATGTGGAATTATTGCCTTATTTTCTTGATAAATAGTTGTCCATTTGTATCCATCACCATAAGCGTTAACTGCAATTTTCCATAAATTATCACCTTTAATCACTTTATAATCAGTTCCTTGTTCAATTTTTTTTATATCATTTTCTATCGATACCGTTTTTTCTATCACTGGCATCTTCAATTTTTGACCAACATAAAGAACAGAAGCATTTTTAATATTATTTTCTTTTGCAATTTTTACCCAAGCATAACCATCATTATATTTTTTCTCTGCAATTTTCCATAAATTATCACCTTTAATCACAGTATAAGTATTTTCCTCTTCTTGTTTTTGTTTTATTACTTCTTCAGACAAAGTTACATCATTAGCCCCAGGAATTTCTACTGTTCCTTTACTTCTTTGAATAAAATTAAAAATCAAAGCCACCACTATTACCATAATTGCCAATCCTAACAACATGCTCACTAATTCTTCTAAGGATTTTATGTATTTTTTACCTGCTTTAATTAAAGACATTTTTTATGAAACAGCAATTAATAATTTATGCTGACTTATAATAACATACAAAACAATTTTAAAACAATCAATATAGCTCTTATTTTCTTGTTCTAATTTCTATATCAGAAAAATTATTATTACCCAAACATCCAATAAAGTTATTTATATTTTTAATGAATATTTCTAATGGTTCTATATTTAACCTATAAATTCTTTGTTTTCCCAAAACACGATTCTCAACCAATTTTGCCTTTCTTAAAATTGACAAATGATTAGATAGAGTTGCCTGAGTTATTTCAAAATTTTTTAATAATTCATTGACTGACATTTCTCCATTTTTTAAAAGAGTTAAAATTTTTCTTCTATTAATGTCAGACATGGCTTTAAATATTTTATCCATAAATGTATTATATCGATAAACATCAATATATTCAATTAAATATCAACTTGATTATTCGTAATTTTTCAGAGAAAATAACCCAATATGAAAAACTTTGATAACAAACAAGAAAAAACATTAGTATTAATTAAACCCGATGGTGTTCAAAGAGGTTTAATTGGAGAATCTATCAGAAGATACGAACAATGCGGATTAAAATTAGTCGCCATTAAAATGACAATTCCAAGTAAAGAAATGGCCCTAGCTCATTATTCTGTTGATCCTGAATGGACTTTTAAAACGGGAACAAAAGCTATTGAATCATGGAAAGCAAAAGGACTTACTCCTCCAACTGAAGACCCAATTGAACTAGCTGAAGGTGTAAGAAAACAACTAATTACCTTTCTTAACAGTGGACCAGTAGTCGCCATGGTTTGGCAAGGAATGAATGCTATCGGTGTCGTCCGTAAAATCACTGGTGGTACCGAACCATTAACTTCTGTCCCTGGAACCATTCGTGGTGATTACACTATAGATTCCTATCGAGCCGCAGATATTGACAAAAGGGCAGTTAGAAATATTATTCACGCTTCTAGCTCAGTTGAAGAATCAGAAAAAGAAATGGCTATTTGGTTTAAACCAGAAGAAATTATTTCTTATCGACTAGTCAATGAATGTATCATCTATGATGTGGATCTTAATGGCATTCTAGAATAAACTAAGTTCTAACATCTAAACCTAATTTCTGTTATAATAAGTTCTCACACGTTATTTTTGTGACCTTTTCTTAAGACCTATGACAGAAGTTAAAAATAATTTTTCAGTTGGCGATTACATCATTGATTTTGAAAATATTTATCAAATCACTAGTCAAAAAGATAAACAAGATCTCTCAAACAAAACTATTTCTTATTTTTTTTACGAACCAGTCGATTCATCTAATCAAAAAACAATTTATTCGACTCCTGTTAATAACATTCTAAAAAGTGACCTTCGACACCTAATCAGTCAAGATATTATTAAAAAACTTTATAAAGAAGCTGAAGAAAAAATAGACCACGATACTGTTGCCGACTATAAATCAATCAAAGAAACCCTTTATGAAAATAATCCTGGTAAAAGTCTCATTATTTTAAAACAATTATTTTTAGAAAGAGAAAAAGATCCAACTAAATTTTCAAGAACTAATAAAGAAATTTTAGAAACTATTTTAAAACATATTTCTAGTGAAATTGCTTTTATTACAAAAAAACCTATTGACAAAATCAGCGAAAAACTCACTTCTCTCATCAAAAAAGCCATCAAATAATTTTTTAGAGTAAAATCCATAGTATGGACAACTCTAATCAAGATTTGATTAAAATTAAAGAAGTTTTATTTAAATTAGCCACAGAATTAAATTCTCTTAATATTACTTGGTTATTAGGTGGTAGTGGTGGTTTAATGGTTCACGGAATTAATATTGTTCCTCATGATATTGATATTTTTGTTGAAGATAAACAAATTGAAAATGTTTATCAAAAATTTTTTCAATATACAAAAGAACCATTACATAGTTATTTATGGAAAGACGAACCATTTAGAAAATTCAAACTTTTAATAGATGACATCGAAATAGAAATAATTGAACTACACCAAAGCCGAACTAAAATCCAAAAAATTGAATTTAACCAACAATTAATTCCTGTAAGTTGTTTAAAAGACGAATTAGAATTCTACAAATCCAGACCAGAAAAAGAAGCCACTGTTAAATTAATCGAAGAAAAATTATTACACCAATAAAATTACATAATTAAAAATTATTTTTATCAAATTCCTTAATTCCATTAGTTGCCAAAATGGCATTATTCATTAATTTAAAAATTTTAAAGTCTAATGGTTTTCCTTTTAATTCCTCTGAAAAAGTACATCCTTCAAACCGTATATCTTTACGATAACCATCATCAGTATATTCATGATTATAACCAGAAACAGTAAATTCGCCCTCCTCATCTTCGTGGCTATTATCATCAAGTTCAATCCCTAAAATTGGAGTTTGATAAATCTTATTAACCAACAAAAAATCAATTCTTTTATTCAACCTACTTAACTGCCCCCAATTCCCATATTTTGATCTAGGTCTAAAAATAGCTCCAAGATGAATTTGTGGGTAAATATCATATTTGCCTCCAAAAGCCTTTTTCAATTCAACTAAAAAAACCCTCTCACAGTTTGTAGTCAAACTACTTCTTTTTGTAAATTCTGATATATCTGAAACAAAACTTATTTCAGATAATTCATGACATGTTTTTGAATAATTTAAATGATTGTTAATATAATTTTCTTTATTTGTATGTTTTTGCAAATTATTAAACTTTTTCTTTTTAAAAAACTTATATAAAAAATAAATTATTAAAAAATCTAAAATTAAACCAAAAAACACTTCCATATATAAATATACACCTTATTAAAAAATCCCCTAAAATAGGGGATTTTTGTTTATGCGGACCGGATGGGATTCGAACCCACGATCTTCCGCGTGACAGGCGGATGTGCTAGACCGCTGCACCACCAGTCCATTGGTCTAATTACCTTGATACTATACCAAAACTTCAACCAACAAACAACAAACCAATTTAATATATAATTATTTATGGATAAAATTTACAGTAATACTGAAATTGCTGAATTTTTACAAAATATTGCCACTGCCTACGAAATTAAACGAAAAAATATTTTTAAAACTATTTCTTATCAAAATGCCGCCGACACTATTATTTCTTATCCCGAGTCTATCCAAGAAGTTTGGCGAAAAAATCCTAAAGATTTAGATAATGTTCCTGGTATTGGTCCCAACATTTTAGCCAAATTAGATTATTTATTTAAAAATGGCCAATATCACCCTGGAGTTATTAAGGCTTTCAAAAATATCCATCCTTGTGTTTTTACTTTTATTAAAATTAACGGCATTGGTCCGAAAATTGCCTATAAATTAAGTAAAAAATTAAAATTCTCTACTGACCCTGAAAAATCCTTAGCTGAATTAATTGAATATGCCCAAAAAGGTAAAATAAGAATTATCCCAACTTTAGGTCAAAAATCAGAACAAATGATTTTAATTCAAACTCTGAATTTTTTAGGTCTTAAAAACAGACTGCCATTAAAAATGGCACAGAAAATTTCTCAAAAAATTATTGATTATCTTCATCAAGCTTTTCCTGATACTGAAATTATTACTCTTGGCAGTTTACGCCGTCAAAATGAAACCGTTGGAGATATTGATTTAGCTGTTAAAAGTGATGATTCCCAAAAAATTTTAAATCATTTTATTAATTACCCAGACAAACTTCAAATTATTAATAAAGGCGACAAGAAAGCTTCTATTTTAATTAAAGACAATATTCATGTTGACATTATGGTCCAACCATCAAAGAATTTTGCATCTTTAGTTCAACATTTTACTGGTTCTAAACAACATAATATTAATTTAAGAAAATATGCCCTAGGTATGGGATTTTCCGTTTCAGAATATGGTATAAAAGACCTAAAGTCAGGCAAAATTTACACCTTTAATAATGAAGAAAAACTTTATAATTTTTTAAAACTTTGTTACATTGAACCTCAAAAAAGAACCGGTGAAAAAGAAATTGAAATTGCTCAAAAATGCTATAATTAAATTATTAAAAGTTAATTAAAAAGATGCTCTATATAATTCTTCTCATTGCTGCCGTTGCTTTTTTGTTTTTTAGTTTTTACAACAAACTAAAAACCACTCAAGTCCGTATCAAAGCCTCCATCCAAGAAATTGGTAATCAATTAAAACGTCAAGCCAATTTAATTCCAAACTTAGTCGAATCAGTCAAAGGTTATATGACTCACGAAAAGGGGATTTTCGACGAATTAACTGACGCTAGAAAATCAATTGATCAAGCAGTTTTAACTAACGATCCAAAAGCCTTAGATAAATCTCAAGATTTAATCAATAAAGTTCTTAGTTCCATCAAAGTTGTTATGGAAAGTAATCCAGAGATAAAAGCTTCTAATTTAGTTTCTAATTTAATGAATGAACTTCGAGACACTGCCGATAAATTAATGTATTCCCGACGCACTTTAATCGATCTTACCGCCGATTACAATATTACTATTTCCACTATTCCTGGTATGTGGATTGCTCCAATTTTTGGTTTTAAAGAAGAAAAAGGATTAGCCACTCCAGTCAACACTGACCAAATTGAAGTTTCTTTAGAGGAAACTAAAAATCCAAAAGTAAGTCTTTAATTTACTTGATAAACTTGAAAAACTTTATAACTTGATGAACTAATTTATGATCAACGTCTACGAACAAGTTGCTAAAAATAAATTTAGATCTGGATTAATTATTAGCCTATTTATAGGGTTTATTTTAATCGCTGTCTATTTAATTTCACAAGCTTTAGGTTATGGCAATGACTTTTTAATCTTTGCCTTAATCATTTCTTTTGGTATGTCTGGAGTTAGTTACTTTTGGGGTGACAAAATAGTTGTTGCTATAAATGGTGCCAAAGCTGTCGATCGTAAAGATTATTTTGATTTCTACACTGTCACTGAAAATTTAAGCATGGCTAACGACATTCCCTTACCTAAAATTTACATCATCGACAGTCCAGCCATGAATGCTTTTGCTACCGGTCGAGACCCAAAACATTCTCTAGTTTGCGCTACTACTGGTCTTTTATCAAAATTAAATCGTACCGAACTTGAAGCCGTTATTGCTCACGAACTTTCTCATATTAAAAATTATGACATTCTCTTGATGATGGTTGTCAGTATTTTGATAGGCACTCTTTCTATTATTATTAATATCTCTACCAGAACCTCATTTTTAGGCAGTAATAAAAGCAAAAACAATAATAACAACCTTAATGCTATTCTTGCCATTATTAGCTTAGTTTTAATTATTTTTGCTCCCATTATCGCCAAATTAATTCAATTAGCCATTTCTCGTCGTCGCGAATATTTAGCCGATGCTTCAGCAGTAAAATTAACTCGTCAACCACAAGGTTTAATCGACGCTTTAACTAAAATTTCTCAAGATACTAACAAGCTAGAAACTGCTTCAACTGCCACCTCTTCTTTATATATTAATAATCCATTTAAAGGCAATAAAATAGCTAGTCTTTTTTCTACCCACCCCCCAATTGAAAATAGAATCACCGCTCTTAAAAACATGTTGTAACTTGATGAACTTTATAACTTTAAGAACTTGATAAACTAACATATGGCCAATTTTGTTCATCTACATGTTCACACTGAATACTCCCTCCTTGATGGCCTCACTAAAATCAAAAAACTAATTCCTGCAATTAAAGAAATGGGGATGACTTCTATTGCCATCACTGATCACGGAACCATGTATGGAGCCGTTGAATTTTTCAAAATCTGTAAAAAAAATGATATCAAACCAATTATTGGTTGTGAAGTTTATTTAGCCTCAAACGGCCGACTCGACAAATCAGCTGGAAATCGTCGTAATCACCATTTAATTTTATTGGCCAAAAATGAACAAGGTTATAAAAATTTAATGAAATTGGTCAGTATTGGCCAAATTGAAGGTTTTTATTACAAACCCAGAATAGATTGGGAAACTTTAACAAAATACAAAGATGGTTTAATTTGTAATAGTGCCTGTGTTGAGGGAGAAATTGCTCAATTAATTTTAGATAATAATTACGAAAAAGCCAAATCTCGAGCCAAAGAGTTTCAAAATTTATTTGGAGAAGATTATTATTTAGAGATTCAAAGACATCCCGGATTAACAGATCAAGACAAAGCCAACGAGGGGATTATTAAAATTAGTCGAGAGTTAGGAATTCCTCTTATCGCCGCTAATGATGCCCACTATCTTAAAAAAACCGATGCTTTTGCTCAAGATGTATTAATCATGATTAATACTCAGACTACAATTAATGACACCAAAAGAATGAGCATGATGCAATGGCCAGATTTTTATATTAAATCTCCAGAAGAAATGGCCGAGCAATTTTCTGATCTTCCAGATGCTTTAGAAAATACTGTAAAAATAGCCGAAAAGTGTAATTTTGAAATGGAACTTGGTAATTGGTATTTTCCTAAATTTAAACTTCCCAAAAATAAAACACCTCAAGAAGCTTTAAAAGAATTATCTTATAAATGCGCCGAAGAACATTATGGTGATAAATTAAACCAAGAAATAACTGATCGACTTGATTTTGAACTAGGTGTCATTAATCCAAAAGGATACGCTGAATACTTCTTAATCATGTATGACTTTATTAGATGGGCCGAAGAAAATGATACTCCAACTAATACCAGAGGTTCTGCTGGTGGTTGCTTGGTTGCTTTCGTTCTAGGAATTACTGCTGTCGACCCTTTAACTTACCAACTTCCATTCGAAAGGTTTTTAAATAAAGACCGACCTTCTCCTCCAGATATTGACTTAGATATTGCCGACGATAAGCGCCAAGGCATGCTTTATCACATCATTGAACAGTACGGTAAAGATGCCGTCGCTCAAATTTGTACTTTTGGACGGATGATGGCCAAAGGTGCTGTTCGTGATACTACCCGTGTCTTAGGCTATGAATATACCATTGGTGACAAAATCAGTAAATTAATTCCTCTCGGATCTCAAGGTTTTCCTATGTCCATCGACAAAGCTCTTGAGACCACTCCTGAATTAAAAAATCTTTATGATACCGATCCTGATTCTAAAAAAATTATCGAAGCCGCCAAACAAATTGAAGGTTGTGCTCGCCATATTAGTGTCCACGCCTGTGCTATCGTTATTTCTCCAACTACCATCACCGATTTTTCCCCAATTCAAACTGAAACTGGTGGCGACAAAACTATTACTCAATATGAAATGCATGCTTGCGAAGATGTTGGTTTAATTAAATATGATATTTTAGGAATCAGGAATTTATCTTTTTTAGGACAATCTGTTTTAAATGTTCGTAAAACTCAAAATATCGATGTTGTTCTTAAAAAAATACCATTAGACGATAAAAAAACTTTTGATATGATTTCTCGAGGTGACACTATGGGAGTTTTTCAGTTAGCCGGAGAGGGGATGACTAAATGGATTAAAGAACTAAAACCAAGCCGAGTTGAAGATTTAATGGCTATGGTGGCTCTTTACCGTCCCGGACCAATGGCTATTATTCCAGAATATATTGCTCGTAAAAATGATCCCTCAAAAACTAGCTATATTGACCCAAAGATGGAGAAATTTTTAAAAAATTCCTATGGTCTTTTAGTTTATCAAGATGACTGTTTATACACTGCTATTGAATTAGCTGGCTACAATTGGACCGAAGTCGATAAATTTAGAAAAGCTATTGGTAAGAAAATTCCCGAAGAAATGGCCATTCAAAAAGAAAAATTTATTCAAGGTTGTATCACCAATGGTTACACTGAAGAAAAAGCTAAAGAAATTTTTAGTTATATTGAACCTTTCACTTCTTACGGTTTTAACAAAGCCCACGCTGCTTCTTACGGTATGTTAGCCTACCGAACTGCCTATATGAAAGCTAATTTCCCAGTTGAATATATGTGTGCCCTTTTAACTGCCGAATCTGGTGATTCTGAAAAAGTTACTGACGGTGTTAATGAATGCCGACACATGGGCATAATTATTAGTCCCCCTAATATCAACAAATCTGGCAGTGGATTTGAAATGGAAGAAAATTCTGAATCGATTGAAAAATTAGCCATTCGTTTTGGTTTAAGTGGTATTAAAAATGTTGGTGGAGTCGCCATTGAAAATATTGTTAACGAAAGAAACACCAATGGACCTTTTATTAGTTTTAGTGATTTCTGTCTTCGAGTTGATTCTCAAAAAATTAATAAAAGAGTTTTGGAAAGTTTAATCAAAGTTGGCGCCATGGATCAATTTGGTGAAAGAAATGCTATTTTGGCCTCACTCGAAAAAATCAGAATTGATTGTGACAAATTAAACGCCAAAAAAAGTAATGGTCAATTTAGTCTTTTTGATGCTCCAACTGAAGATAATACTAAAATAATTGCTCCGCCTGATATTTTCGCCCAAGTCAATCCTATGACTGAAAACGAGAAATTGAATTTGGAAAAAGAACTGCTTGGTATTTTTATTACTGAAAATCCTATCAGTAAAATACTTGATCCTTTCCAAACTCTTGGTCTTCCAAAAATTTCTGAAATTCTTCAAAAAAGATCTGATGTATCCATTAAAACAGCAGCTTCCCTTCAAAAATTTAAAATAATTCATACTAAAAAAAATAATGCCAAAATGGCCTTTTTGACTCTTGAAGACGAAACTGGAAAAATCGAAGCTGTGGTTTTCCCTAAAATTTTTGACTCTGTTGAGAGTATTTTAGCCGAAAATAAGGCCTATTATATTGAAGGTAAAACAAATTTAAGAGAAGGTAATTTATCCATTTTAATTGATTCTATAAGTTTAGATGCGCCCAAAAACTCATCTAAGTATGATTTTGTCATTACTGTTCCTAAAACTGCCAGTCAAGATCAATTAATGAATTTAAATACTTTATTAAAAAATAATCCTAATGGACATCGTGGGCTTATTATTCTTCCAAATGGTAAAAACATTCCGCTTAATTATGGTGTCAACTATACCGAAGATTTACAAAAACAAATCGATAAAATTCTTGGCTAGACTCATCTAAATTTGTCTGCTATAATTCAAAGCATTAATTTAATACAAATATGGCTCTAAAAATTATTTATAAAGAACAAGAATTTTCCGTTGGCGATTCAGTCCGTGTCAACTATAAAATTAAAGAAAAAGATAAAGAAAGATTACAAGCTTTTGATGGTGTTGTTTTAGCCATCAAAGGAACTGGTGAAAATAAAAATTTCATCGTTCAAAAAATTGCCTCAGATGCTGTTAAAGTTGAAAGAACTTTTCCAATAAATTCACCTTGGATCGATAGTATCAAAAAATTAAGATCAGCTAAAACAAAAATTCGACGAGCCAAACTCTATTACCTTCGTAAAGACAGGGTTCGTAAAACTGTTTAACAATCAAGGGGGTCTTTAGCTCAGTCGGTAGAGCAGTCCCGATTTATCGGGATTGGTCGCGGAACTCCACCGGTTTTAATAATTCCGCATTAATAATTTGTATCTAACCATTCGATAGAACAGTCCCAATTTATCGGGATTGGTCAATCAATCTGGGTCTTTAGCTCAGTCGGTAGAGCAGTTGCCTTTTAAGCAATTGGTCGC
>CAZOQV010000023.1:0-10049 GCA_964582365.1 uncultured Gammaproteobacteria bacterium
AAAAAGCCCCGGGGAGGGGGCTTTAGTGTTTAAAGATAAAGGAGAAACGGGGTGCAGCGAGGAGCTCCCGCAGTAGCGGGACAGGCACACTCTGTGTCTCTCCTTTGTCTTTAATGTTAATTGTTCAAAGGAGAAACGGGGTGCGAAACTCTAGAGGAGCCACACTCCAAATCTCTCCTTTGAACAATTTGTTATTTAAAAGTGCGAATTATTGATTAATTCTAATTGCATTATATTGTTATTATAGGCCTATGTCAATAGGCAAGTGGTGATTAAATTAGGCACAAAATAGGTATTTAGTTAAATTAAATGTCAGCAATTAATTAGTTATAGGAGTTATTTATTTATATAAAAATATGTAGTTGGTGTGTATGTAAATCCTACCCCTAACCCCTCCCTTAACAAAGGAGGGGAAAAACAGAAAAATCTCCCTTTGTTAAGGGGAGATCACACAGCCGTGGGAGAGAGGATTTTTTTTGATTTAAAGATATTGGAGATACTTAGAAAAATCGGTTTTTAGCTTGGGGTCGTTTAAAGCGAGGACGATGTTGGCTTTGAGCCAGCGAAGAGGATCGCCGGTGGTTAACCATGTTTCGGTTAATAGACTTTCGGTTAGAACAATATCTGATTGAGCCAGTCTGGTTAAGGCATCGGTAAACCATAGTTCTTTATCTCGAGAGAGCTTACTAGTATCGATTTCATCTAAAATTTTACTGGAGGCGACAAAACGACCGATATTGACTGAATTTGATGGAGCTTGGTCGGCGGGGAGTTTTTCAAGAATTTCGGACATGCGATTGGGATATTTTGGATCTTTAATATATTTAACGCTGCCGTAACGATAAATTTCTTCCATAGGGACTTTTTGAACAGCCATAACGGCTGAGGCTTGATATTTGTCCATGGAAGCTATCATTCTGGATAATAATTGGCCAGGAGTTGGTTCAAAAATGAAATCATCACCGTAAAAATAGGCAAAATCATCAGTACTGATAAATTCTTTAGCGGCTAGAAGAGGAGCGCCAGTTCCATAAGGGAGATTTGGAGGTTGAGGGATAAAAGTTAATTTAGATTTAGACCAAATTGTTTTTAAGCTGTCAAGATAGGCTAATTTATTATTTTCAGTTAGATATTTTTCTAGATTTTCGTCTGGAGAAAAGTATTGTTGAATTTTGGTTTCGTCGGAACGAACAACTATGGCAATGTCGGCAATGTTGGCACTAATGGCTTCTTCAATTAAATATTGAATGTTTGGTTTGGCAAGAAGAGGAACGAGTTCTTTTGGATAGGCCTTAACTACGGGTAAAAATCTAGTGCCTCGACCAGCAGCAGCAATGACAGCCTTATTTATCATGTAATTTCTAATTTCTAATTTCTAATGACTTAATAAATTGAATTAAGTCATCTTTGAATTTTGGATCTTGGAGGGCGACGGAGATATTGGCTTCAAGCCAACGAAGAGGATCGCCGGTGGTCATCCAATCTTCAGAGCCTTCAAAGGCTTGGGTTAAAACAACACCGTTTTGAGCCATGTTATTTTGAGCATCAGCTAGCCAAAGTTCATTTCCCATACCGATGGATTGTTTGTCTAAAATATCTACTATTTTATTGGAAATAACGAAGCGGCCGCCTTGGGCAAAAGTAGAAGGAGCTTGGTCGGCGGGAAGTTTTTCAAGCATGGCGGAAATTCGATGAGGGTAGTTTGGATCTTCCATATATTTGGCAGAACCATAACGAGAGATTTCTTCTTTACCAACGTCTTTGACAGCAATAACTGAAGAGGGGTGATATTTATCAAAAGTGGCAATCATTTTGGATAAAAATTGACCAGCAACTGGTTCAATAGTTAAATCATCGCCAAACATGTAAACAAAATCATCGGTGCCAATAAATTCTTTGGCGGCGAGAACAGGGGAGCCGTTACCATAAGGAAGATTGGCGGGTTGAGCAATAAAAGTTAATTTAACTTTAGACCAAATGGCTTTTAAACTGTCAAGATAGGCCAATTTATTGTTTTGGACTAAATAATTTTCAAGATCTTGATCAGGAGTGAAGTATTTTTCAATTGAATTTTCTCCTAACCTATGGACAATAGCGATATCAGTAATACCGGCACCAATATTTTCTTCAATTAAATATTGGATATTTGGCTTGGCCAAAACAGGAATAAGTTCTTTAGGGTAAGATTTAACGACAGGAAGGAAACGAGTGCCTCGACCAGCAGCGGCGATAATGGCTTTGGTTATCATATATAAGAATTTTTAATTTGAAATTTGAAATTTTTATTCAAAATTAAATTTTAAAATTGATTAAAAATTAAAAACTAAAAATTTTAAATTAAATTAATAATTTCTGAAACTAGGAATATGATAACAGAAAATAGATTATTGGAAATGGTTTTGGTAGAATAAAGAACTTTTGAAGGGCCCACCCGCCTGCAAAAGCTGATGCTTTAGCATCTGCGGGCAGGTAGTGTAGTTTCGTCCAAAGGACGATCAGCCTGCCTTTGGCTGAGGTTAGCGCGGTCCGAGGTATCGGACAGGTCAGGGGTTTAGTAGCTCTTTGATAAAATTAGTTAGTTTTTTTTAGGGCCCATAGCGTAGTTGGTAGCGCGTCCCCATGGCATGGGGAAGGTCAGGGGTTCGAGTCCCCTTGGGTCCACCTTCGTTCCGCAGAAGCGGAACTACGGCGGATAAATCCACTTTTATGAATAAAAATAAAATAATTATTTTCGACTTTGATGGGGTAATTGTGGATAGCTGTTCACTTTCTTTTAATATTAATAGAGAATCGGTTGTCGATTTGGAATATGAGGAATGGAAAAGTTGGGCAGAGGGTAATGTTTATAAAATTAAATTAAAAAAAGATCAAGGAGACAAGGCTTTTCATTTTAATCACTACCATAAAAGATACAGAGAACAGATTGGTGATTTGTTACCAATTGAAGGAATTGAAGATGTTTTTAAAAAAATATCGGAAATGGGATATGAATTAGTAATAATTTCTGGAGCTGGCGAAGAAGCAATTAAAAGTTTTTTGAAAAAATATGATTTGCAAAAATATTTTAATGGAGTTTTTGGATGGGAAACTAATGAGAGTAAATCAAAGAAATTTAAAATGATTTTTGAAAAATATAAAATAAAACCACAAGAAACTTTAATTGTGACGGATAGTATTGGTGATATCAAAGAGGCAATTAAGGAGAGTGTTAAAACTATTGGGGTTGGTTGGGGTGTTCATGAACTAGAGAAATTAAAAGCAAGTGGAGCTAATTTTGGAGCCGAGAAAGCAGAAGATATTTTGACTGGGATTAAAAAGATATTAGTTTTGAATTAGTGGTGAAATTAAGGTAAAATTCGATACTTTAAAAATATATTTAGGTCTGTGGTGAAATGGTATCACAGCAGTCTCCAAAACTGCTTTTCCAGGTTCGACTCCTGGCGGACCTGCCAAATTACTTTTACTACAGTTTGATATAATTGCCCCATGAATAGAGCAGAGGCATTACAAAAATTACCTGATTTTGGATATGAATATCTTGATGGTCCAGTGTCGAAAGATATTTTAAACACAGAGATAACTAAAGGAAATTGCCGTTTAGCGGTTCAATATTATTTTTATAAATTCCATGGAATATATCTTGGCCCTGATGAAATAGTTCTTCCGGAAGCAAAAAACAAAGGAATTTTGATGGAAAATAAGGATATAAATATTTTTTTAAATGGTCTTAGAGAGGGAGATATTATTTATGCAGAAAAATTAAGAAACAGCCTTGGTAAAAAATTTAAACCAAGCAGTGAGAAATTTAAAACAGAAGAAGAAAGATTAAGAAATCTACATTTAGGAGTATATTTAGGAGTTTTGAAAGAAGAGGAGTTGAATCGTTTTTCGCTTGAAAATATTGATGATATAGGGAAACCAGTTATTTGGCATAGCTCTTTTATTTCTAAAGGAACTGCTTTGTGGCCGGTGGAAAAGTTTTGTCATTATTATCTACCGATTATTACAAGGAGGGTTATATAATTAAATATGGATTTCAAGTTTAAAAAAGGAATTACGGAAAAACAAATTGACCAGTTAATTGAATATTCTTTGACTGATGAATCGGTGGGGAAATTTACTCACGATAAGGAAAGATTTGGAAATAGAGAGGCTTTTGATGAATGGAGAAAAAAAGAAAGAAAAATTACAGTGATGACTAATAATAATGGCGATCTTTTGGGGATTTTTTGGGATGGATTAAAGAAAATGCCGTTGGACGATAAAAAATATAATAAGACTTTTGCTATTAGAATTTATGGAGAGGCGAGAGGAAAGGGTTTGGCTTTGGGTTTTATGAAAAATTGTATAAAAGGAAAGGGATATTGGCTGGAAACAAAGAACGAAAATGTAGCAGCAAAAGGGTTATATGCTAAATTTGGTTTTAAACAGGTGAGCGATTCAGACGAAAAAGGTGAAATTGTAATGGTTTATTGATAATTGACAGGTTGTTTTAAAATTAATTTTTTGATAAATTGGTTAAAATGAATAAAATTATTTGTATTGCAGGAATGTGTGGGGCAGGGAAAAGTGTAGTTACGGATTTTTTCGTAAAAAATGGTTTTCAATATATACGATTTGGTCAAATAACTTTGGATGAAGTAAAAAAAAGAGGATTAGAAGTGAACGAAATTAATGAAAGAGCCGTAAGGGAAGGACTTCGAGCTGAACATGGAATGGCAGCTTTTGCAATTTTAAATTTACCAAAAATCGATGAATTAATTAAAAATGGAGATGTAATTGCTGATGGTTTGTATAGTTGGGAAGAATATAAGGTTTTGAAAGAACATTTTGGAGAGGCAATGAAAGTAGTTGTAGTTTGGGCGCCACCGGAATTAAGATATGAAAGAATTTCAACACGAGTGTCGGGGGCTGATGATAAAGATTTGAGAAACAGGTCTTTTACCAAAGAAGAGGCAAAGACAAGAGATTATGCTGAAATTGAAAACTCACATAAAGGTGGTCCAATTGCGATGGCTGATTTTACAATAGTAAATCATAAAGATATTAATTTTTTAAATCAACAAATTGAGGAAATTTATGACCAAATTAAATAACAAAACTGCCGAAATTAAGGAAAAATATGTTAGGCCGAGTTGGGATGAGTATTTTATGGAAGTAGCTGAGGCTATTTCTAAAAGAGCAACTTGTGATCGAGGTCGAAGTGGTTGTGTGATTGCTAAAGATAAACAAATTTTAGTAACTGGATATGTTGGTTCGCCAAAAGGTTTATCTCATTGTGATGAAATAGGGCATCAAATGAAAAAAATGATTCATGAAGATGGTTCGATTTCAGAACATTGTGTGAGAACAGTTCATGCAGAACAAAATGCAATTTGTCAGGCAGCTAAATTAGGAGTATCAATTGATGGGGCGACAGTTTATTGTCGAATGACTCCTTGTCGTGTTTGTGCAATGTTACTGATCAATTGTGGAATTGTAAGAGTGGTTTGTGAAAGAAAATATCATGCTGGAGCGGAAACAGAGGAAATGTTTAAAAAAGTGGGAATTAAATTGGAATTTGTGCATGACGAAGTTCAGGAATATAAGAAATAATGAAAGATTTAACCATAAAGGAATTGAGTGATTTGATAATCGTTCAGGCAAAAGAAAAAGGTTTTGGCGTTTCTTTGGAAGAAATAGATGTTGCGGAAAAATTTGCCCTGATTCATGGTGAAGTAGCTGAAGCTTTTGAGGCTTATCGTCATAAAAAAAATGAAGGTAAGGATGGCTTGTCTATGGAAATGGGTGATATTATCCAAAGAGTTTTACATTTAAGTGCAATTTTAAAAATTGATATTCAAAAAGCAATTTTGGAAAAAATGGATATAAACAAAGACAGAGATTGGGACTGGAAGAAAATAAATGAAAAACATGCTTAAATAGAGTATGGTTGATTTTTTAAATCATTATTTAAGTGAAATTGGTGAAAGATTAGAAGATAAAGAAACTGGAAATTGGAATTTAATTTTGAGTCATCATCGAGAAATAATAAAATTTTTACAACACGAAAGACTAATTCATTTATTGGTGACCTTAGCTTTTGCGATTAAATTTGTAGTAGTAACGATGTTTGTTTTAATCTATCCACAGCCAGTTTTACTATTAATAGATGGATTATTACTAATATTATTAGTGCCGTATATTTTCCACTATTTTAAGCTGGAAAATGGAGTCCAAAAATTATATTGGATTGATAAATTAATTCAGAAAAGAATTAAAATTAACGACGACTGCGATTGATGGATTGAAATCTGGCACCTGGTTTAAAATTTAGAGCTGATTTATTACCTGGAAAATTAGGGATCTCAGGTTTTATTTGACCTTTGATGATAGTTGATCGATTATCAGTCCTGGGTTTTTTTGATGGTTTGCTCATATATTCAATTATACTAAATTTTTTTATTTTTTAAAAAACTTGAGGTAGGGAAATAGATAACGTCTTCAATGTTGATAGTGTCGGCAAAAAGCATGGCGAGACGATCAACTCCTAAACCAATACCAGCACAAACTGGAAGTTGGTCACAAGCTTCGATAAATTCTTGATCATATGGATGAATAGGCAAATTATTATCTTGTCTAAATCTAGTTTCAGTCTCAAAATTATTTTTTAGAATTTTTGAATCGTTTAATTCGGAATAAGCATTACCAATTTCCATCCCACCAATATAAAATTCGAAACGTTGACTGAAGCTAGGTTCTTTTGGACAGGGGAGACAAAGGGGTGATGTTTGAGTTGGATAATCAAAAATAATCACTGGTTTGTCTTGAGGCAAATTATTTTCGATTTCATTAATGAAAATTTGAGTGTAGAGTGGCTCCCAGGTGGTGATGTTTTCAACGTTATAGCCTTTATTCTTGGCGGTGGTAATAATCTCGCTGGTGGTCAAGTTTTTGGCCAAATCGATATTGGCAAATTTTTGAAATAATTCTTTTAAAGTGAAAAAATACCAAGGAGAGGAAAGATCGATGATTTGGTTTTGGTAGGTGAGTAAATTAGTGAGACTTTTATGTTGTTTTTCAAGGATGCTATGGTAAATGTTTAAAACTAAATTTTGGGTAGTATCGGCGATATCATGGTAGTTTTTCCCCATTTCGTACCATTCCAACATATCAAATTCGAGATTATGATTGGGTCCAATATTTTCCAAATCGCGAAAAACTTTACTAATGGCAAAACAATTACCAATGCCTTGAGAAATTAGTTTTTTGAGTGAAGATTCAGGAGAGGTGGGTAAATACAAATCAATATTTTTTTCAGTCCAATGAGTTTTAAGAGCATAAAGATTTGGTTCAATTGGAATAGCTGGCATTAAAGTTGGAGTTTCAACTTCATGAAAATTATGATCGATAAAATAATTTCGTAAGGCTTGAACGGTCCATTCTTTGATAAATTGGGTTTTGAAGTTCATATTTGGGTATCAGTAGAGACGTTCTGCAGAACGTCTCTACAATATAATTTATTTATTAAATAATTTTACAACTTCCAAACAGTTAATTTGATTTAATTCTTTTTTGTAGCCACAAAGATAATCAGGATCGCAACAACCACCACAATTAGTTGATAGATCGTAGTTTTTAGATCGTAGATTGAGACAGGAATTACAATTGGATAAAGAGTTGATAAAATTGGCGACATAAGCTGCAGGATTATCATTTATATCACCTAAGCTTAGGGAAGATTCACAGCAACCGGTGATAATTCCAGTGGATTGAAGTGAAAGCTGAAAACAGCCAAAATCTTTTTTTGGGTAAGTTTGGTAATTTTGCTTTATATCCAAAACTTGTTTGAGGGTGAGGGATAATTTTCGATCGGTGAGATGTGTTAGTTTCAAGTTTTTCAAGTTATAAAGTTTATCAAGTAATTTTAAAAAACTATCTTTATAAGGATAAGAATCTTTGGTAATCAAAAACATTATTTCGACTGGAAAGCCTAATTCTTGGGCGTGTTTAATGAATTTAATAGATTTATCAAAATTGCCGGTGCCTCGGTTTTGATCATGAATTTCTTGTGGTCCATCAAAAGAAACCAAAAGTTGACAGTTTTTATGATCTTTAATTTCAGTGAGACGGTCGATAGTGCCATTAGTGATGATGGTGATAAATATATCTTTCTTGATCAAAGTGTTAACTAAATTTGGGAAATCAGGAAGAGTGAAGACTTCGCCACCGCAAAACAAAACAGATTTTAGATCGTAGGTTTTAGATCGTAGATAAGATGAATATTTTTTGATGAAGTCGATAATTTGTTGATTTGAAAGAATATTTTTGGTTTTGTTGGTGTAGCAATAGTTGCAGTTTAAATTGCAGAGTTCGAGGGGGGAGATGTAAATATTTTCCAAAGCTGATTGGATTTTTTGATTCATATACAAAAAAGGCTCCGATATTCACCGGAGCCTTGAAAATTTATATTTTATTTGAGTTTAGCTGACTCTTTGTGTTCAGTTTTTTTCTTGCACCAACGGCAATATTTGATAAATTTCAATTTATCAGGAGTGTTGGTTTTATTTTTTTCGGTTAAATAATTTTGAGCACCGCAGACTGAACAAACTAGGGCAATCAAAATTCTTGGTGTTTTTTTTGCAGACATGGAAGTAGTTTACCAAGTTTATCAACTTTATCAAGTATAAAGTTCGGAATTAATCGGCATGTTTGTATTTTTTAATTTGTCTTTCGATGGCTTCACGCAAGTCAACTATAGCTGATTCTAGCTTGTGGTGCTTAGTTTCGGCATGAAAAGCATTTTTTTGACCAGGAAGGGTCATGTCAAATTGAGCAATATAATCTTTGTATTTTCTATCTCTCTCAATGTGAAGGCGAGCAGTTTTAAGCTCATTATTAAATTGAGGAACAAGTTGATCAAGTTTGGCGACAAATTTGTCGTTGATCATTTTGCGTACCTTTAGCGAAATAGTTAAGTTAACACCTTTGATCTGAATATTCATTTAGATCTCCTTTTTAACTTATAACTTTAAAATGGCGAGTAGGTCGTTATCTATATTATTTTACCATTGTCTGAAAGAAAACTGAAAGATTTTTTATTCGGTGATGGTGATGATGATGTCATTGCAATCGGAACGGAGACGATTGGTTTGTTTAAAAACATCATTAATGTTTGGTTCAACGGTTTCAAAAACTTGATTATTTTTATCAGTCAGAGTGACAGTCTTATTACGTTTTTGGAAAACTGATCTAATTTGACAACTTTGGATTAGATCAACAGCTTCAGACCAACTAATTTTAATGATGGAAGATGTGAAAATAGTGGGAATAGCTTCAGGAGAATTATCAATAGCTTGATTGTCTTGGGGATTAAAAAAAATAAGACCAAATATGGCAGTAATGAGACTTAAGATTAAAACAATGAAAATGACGAGATAAATTTTAGTTTGAATTTTATTCACTAAATAATGATAGCAAAATTAGTCGGTGAGAGGAGTGGGAGTGGTAACTGTTACGGGAATAACTCTATTGAATGTTTCTTGAATTATCGCTTGTCCAATTGGACCTAGAAATAGCAATGCTAAAATGGCCAAAATTGTGGGTATTTCTTTTTTAGTTATATGATCTACTCCTTCAGAATATTTCCAATCCCACCAAAAACTACCAACCACTGGAATTAGCCAAATCCAAGCTGTGGGAATTTTTTCGCCCATTTTATTCATTTCACCTTTAGTTTTAACTAGCCAATACCAAGAATAAAGACCACCGGTTAAAATGCTGAACAAAAAAACAATCAAAGGATTTCTCTTTTTCATTTAATTAAATAATATACTAATTGATTGGAATAATAAACATGAGTGAAAGAAAAATTGGGTTATGGGAGGGGACAGGTCTACTTCACATTTAATTTTACATTAATGCGGACATTGTCCGCCGAAGCAGGAAACAAAATTACTTTTATTGGGATAAGAATATCGAATATTACCCGCCTACGTTAGCACTTCGTCGGGCGAAGGCGGAGGGGACAGGAGTTGAACCTGCATGTCATTGCTGACGCTTGTTTTCAA
>CAZOQV010000024.1:0-4595 GCA_964582365.1 uncultured Gammaproteobacteria bacterium
TTAGAAATTAGAAATTAGAAATTAGAAATTATATTCTAAAAATTTTATCTCAACACGCCTAATGGATCTACCAAATTAGATCCACTTCTAATTTCAAAATGTAAATGAGTTCCAGTCGATCTTCCTGTACTTCCCATTATTCCTAATTTTTGACCTTGTTTCACTACTTGTCCGGCCGAAACCACCACTGAATTATTCAACATATGAGCATACAAAGTAGTATATCCATTTCCATGATTAATCACCACGAAATTTCCATATCCACCACCATTCCAACCAGCGCTAGTCACTGTTCCTCCTTGTGCTGCCACAATTACCGGATTATTACGATTGGCGATATCTACTGCCCTGTGATACCAAGAATATCTTTGACTAATAGCTCCCGATGTTGGCCACATAAAATTGCCCTCTCCTACTACTCCTGGGATTGGTGCCACTGTTCTGGCTAATGACCGAGTATCTAAAACGATTTCTTTTGGTTTAATTCCCTCTGGAATGATCAACTCTTGTCCTGCACTCAAAGCAAAAGTTTCATCATTAGTAAAAGTATTAAAAGGATAATCAATTATGTTTTGAGCATCGACCTGATAAGCCTTAGCAATACTATAAATAGTTTCTCCTCTTTTTACCTTATATTTCACCCCAGTCACTGGTAAAATTTTTAAAATCTGACCAACTTTAATTGCATCTACTGATTTCAAATTGTTTTCCCACATAATCGTATCAATCGTCACTTTAAATTTTAGAGCAATCGATGAGACAGTATCTCCTTCAACTATTCGATATTCCGTTGTCTCACCCTTTGGCGATTCTGATACTAAAGTATCCGCTCCGCTATTTTCTGCCGCCATAATTAGATATGTACTTCCTTCTCCGCTGTTACTACTACTATTAATTATATTTTCCAAAGTACTCGAAAAAATTATTGTTAAAAAAGACAAAACTGCCATACTAGCTCCAATAAAAGTTTGAGAAAATCGACCTCTTTGTCGATACATCATTTTAGCCGCTAATATTTTTAGAAAATCTAACCACCCTAAAAATCTTTTTCCAAATCCATTCAAAAATCTCCCCTGTGCTTTAAGGAAATTTACTATCAAACCAAGCTCATTATTAATGTTTTCTTTTAAATCCGACATTACTTTTTTAATTATATCAATAAATTAAATCCTCTCTGTCACTTCGTGACATCTCCCCTTAACAAAGGGAGAAAACTTTAAATATTAAAAATAAGACTTCTCTCCTTGTTAAGGAGAGATACCCCGATGAACATCGGGGAGTGAGGATTTAGATTACTTTTTCCCTATTTTATCCAAAAATTCCTTATTATCTTTAGTTTTAGCCATTTGACCTAAAATCATTTCGGTTGTGTCATTGCCTTCACCTAAGGCATCAAACATTCTTCTCACTGAAATAATTTTTGCCAACACGGTTGGTTCCAAAAGTAAGTTTTCCATTCTGGTTCCTGATTTTAGAATATCAAAAGCTGGAAAAATTCTTCTTTCTGCCAATCTTCTTTCCAGTCTTAATTCCATATTTCCAGTTCCCTTGAATTCCTCAAAAATCAATTCATCCATTTTTGAACCAGTATCCACCAAGGCAGTTCCGATAATTGTCAACGAACCACCACCTTCAATTTTTCTGGCTGCTCCAAAAAACTTCTTTGACGGATACAAAGCGGCTGGATCAAAACCACCCGACAATGTTCTTCCTGAAGTTGGAATTGCTAAATTGTAAGCTCTGGCCAATCTGGTAATTGAATCAAAAACAACAATCACATCTTTACCCATTTCCACTAATCTTTTAGCTCTTTCCATGGCAATTTCTGCCGATCTGGTTTGATCTTCAGGTTTTTGATCAAATGAAGATGCTACCACTTCACCCTTAATAAATCTTTGCATATCGGTCACTTCTTCTGGTCTTTCTCCCACCAAGATTGCCATTAAATGAGCTTCAGGATAATTCACTGATACCCCAGCTGCAATTTCTTTTAATAAAGTAGTTTTACCTGCTTTTGGTGGTGACACCACCATTCCTCTTTGTCCAAACCCAATTGGTGAAAATAAATCAATTATTCTGGTTGAACAGATATCCTGAGTTGTTTCCAATTTAATTTGTTTTTGTGGATAAATAGGCACTAAATCTTTAAAATCTGGTCTTTTTAGAACTTGAGCCAAATCTAAATCGTTGACTTTATCAATTCGAGTCATTGCCCAATATTTTTCATTTTCTTTTGGTGCTTTAGCTTCACCCAAAATCATATCCCCCGCTCTTAATCCGTATCTTCTAATTTGCATTGAGCTAATAAAAGCATCTTTAATTGATGGAATAAACCTAGGTCTTACAAATCCATTATTATCTTGCATTATCTCCAAAGCACCTACAATACTCTCCGTTTGAACCGGAGCTGGTGGATTATATTGAGTTTGTGGTCTTGGTGCTTGATACTGTGGTCTTTGAACCTGAGGTTGAGCTTGTGTAGAAAAAACAGGCTTGTCCGCACGTAGCTCCGCAGGAGCGGAGGCGGGCTTAACAAAAACTACCGCATTATTATCTTTTTTAGGCTCAATTTTTAGCCCTCCATTTTCAGAAAGGGTGTCCCGCAGCTGCGGGACGGGTGGGTTTTTAACCACAACTGGCTCCACCACAGCAGAAACAAGTGCAGGTTGAACCACGACAACATCATCAGTTTTTTTCTTTGGCATTTTTTTGGAAATTTATAATCAATAATTACTAATAAATTGGCTGAAAACAGCGCAACGAACGGGAAATTTCTTTGTATTCATAGTAATTTTACTATATTTACCCCCTATGTCAACTATTTGTACAGGCTTCACCTAACATTAAATAAAAGCATGAGCCCAAATCCATAATATAGCTATTAAACGAGCACAAACCAATAATAAAACTATTAAGATAATAACCGATAAAGGATTTATTTTACTTTTCTCTTCTACTATCTCTTTTACATTTTGTTTATTTTTTTCTCTTTGTATCAAATTTATAACTAATGAAATTATTAGATATATAATCCAAATAACTGATATTAATATAATACTTAAAACGAATACCACCCCCAACACAAGAAGGTTACTTAGACGATTCAAATCACCACGGACAGTTAGAGGAAAGAAAACTTTCGCCACAATAGTAGGTATTACAAGAATTGCCACCGATACAATCAATAAAACTTTTTTTGGATTATTTTTTTTCATAATTTATTTTTTAAATAACACCCATGATGTTGCCAATGAACTTAATGCCATTAAAGCAACAGCTACTGTCGGTATGGTATTTCCCGCGTTTGGTAAAGCACTCCCAGTCGCACTGGCGCTAGCCGTACCGGTTCCACTAATTATTTTAGCCGACATCCAATCAGACCATGGACCACTAGCGCAACCATTATTAGCTGATACTTTAAAATAATAAGTGCCCACACCCAAATCATTAATAGTCAAATTTTGAACTCCTTCATTATTATTCATTATTCCAGTTACGGTTCCAAATCTTTCATCTCCTTCAGTAAAACCATACATAATTGAATATCCAGTAGTTTTAAAATTTATTGGCGCATAATAAAGAGTTGCCTTCCCTGTTCCCACTGTTATTTGAAATAAATTTGGAGCTGTCAAGGGAACTTGATCTGTACAAACAGGAGGCCCAGGAGGACCTGGATTTGAAGATGAAGAGGGAGCCGAAGTTGGTGTTGGAGTTACGGTTGGAGTTGGTGTTAAAGTTGGAGTTGCCGACTCCGAATAAGTGCTAGCTGTAAAATATGAAGCTTGATTAGTTGAAAAAGAACAAATTCCATCAGCCGCCACACAAGTTGAACTAACCAATCCATCAGTTGTCCATCCTGATGACACGCTCAGAGATCTAAAAACCCCTAACGTCTGACCATCATAATCAGACCCGACATATATTTTTATTGTTATTGGTTTATCAAATTTTAAAGTCACTCCTGGAATTCCCCATTGGATTAAAGCTCTGGCCGTATAATCAGTTAATAAATTAGAAACTGAACTTTCATCTAAATCTGCTCCCGCTATTTGATTAGCATCAAAAGTTTCATCACTAAATTCGGTAATAATTGTATCTTCTCCCAATTGAACTTGTGATAAAGTTCCAGACTCTCCAATATTAATATTGACTGAACTAGTTACTGTTATCTGAGAAGTTGATGTTGATGATTCTCCTACTGGAATTACAAACACATTATTATCAATTAAAGTTGTCACTCCTGTTTCTCCTACACTTATTGCACTCACCGTTACTGATGTTGATCCAATTCCTACTGAATTTCTAGCACTGATTCTAAATGAATAAAGTTGATTATTAGTTAAGCTAGTAATATTTTTTGTAGTTCCAACAGAAGTAGTTAAAAGTGTCCAGCCGACTCCACTAGTAGTGTATTCAATTTGATAATCAAGAATTGTTGAACCACCATCACTTGGTGCTGTCCAATTCAATATCACTTCTGCATCACCAGCTGTAGCTCCCACTCCAGTTGGAATTCCCGGCACAGTTGGTGTTGGAGTCACTTCTGGGGTTGGAGTTAACTCGTCAGTTGGAGTTGGTGTTAACTCGTCAGTTGG
>CAZOQV010000024.1:4695-9361 GCA_964582365.1 uncultured Gammaproteobacteria bacterium
GTTAACTCGTCAGTTGGAGTTGGTGTTAACTCGTCAGTTGGGGTTGGTGTTAACTCGTCAGTTGGGGTTGGTACTACTGCTGTTGGTGTCACCTCTACCGTTGCTGATGTTGATCCAGTTCCCACTAAATTTCTTGCACTAATTCTAAAGGAATAAAGTTGATCATTAGTTAAACCAGTAATATTTTTTGTAGTTTCCACCGAAGTAGTCAATAATGTCCAACCTACACCACTGGTAGTGTATTCAATTTGGTAATCAAGAATGGCTGAACCTCCATCACTTGGTGCTGTCCAATTTAAAGTTACTTCAGCATTCCCCGCTGTGGCTCCCACTCCAGTTGGGATTCCGGGAACAGTTGGGTCTGGTACCACCGCCAAAACTGAATTATAAGCATTAATTCTTCTTCCAGTAGCTGTTTTGCCACTTAATGCCGCAATACTATCTCCATTATTTAAAATACTATTTCTTATCTCTGTGTAAGTTGCCGAAGGATCAATACTAAATAAATAACCAGCCAACCCAGCCACATGAGGTGCCGCCATCGAAGTTCCGCTAAAATAATCATAACCAGCTCCGTCTCCATTTTCCGGATAATCAATAATTCTAAAATCATAAACATAACAACCCACGCCAGTATTACTACTAGAATCAGATACCCATTTCATTCTGTATTTAAAATCATTAGTTAAATACCCACCAGAAACACTAAGATCAAATTGGATAGCACAACTACCATCAGCACATTGACTATCACTATCAACTGCTATTGAAGCTTCATTCCACTTTCCAATTGAATTAAAATTAACTCCATCACCACTAACTTCCAAAGCCATATAATCACCAGCCGCCACTCCACCCGACTGTGTTCCTGAATCATCACATCGGGCTATAAAATTAAAAAAGGTTGGAGATGACGAAATTGCCGATAAATCAATCGTATTAGAAGTAATATAATAACTCAAACCAATACCATAAGAACCAGAAATACCATTTACGTCACCCAATAAAGCTTTTGCTCCTCCAGTTAAAAGCACTGATGCCCAAGATGATCCTACATCTTCATTCAAATTATTTTGGTTTGTAAAGTCTTCAATATGATCTTTTCTATAAATAACTGAACTCAAAACATCCACTCCCGGCGCACCCACATCAACTGATACCGCTCCATAATTAGAAAAATCAGCTAACTGATCATTATTATCTGTCGCCGCCACCGAAATTATATTATCCAAATCATAATCACTTGGATAATAATGAGTACCACCATCATTATTTGTTCCTTCGTTTGCAGCTGCCGCCACCAAAATACCCCCAGCACTTCTAAAACGGTTAATAGCTTGATATTTCAAATCACCATTACTACCAGTAACACCACCAAAACTAGCATTAATAACCTTAGCTCCATTTTGTCTGGCAAAATCAATTGAAGCAATAATACAAGCAGTAGTAGGATTACCTCCGCTATCTTCACATCTAAGTGCCATTATTTTAGTTTTTTGACCAACACCCGCAATCCCTGCTCCATTATTAACTGCTCCTGCAATAATTCCCGCCAAATGAGTTCCATGAAAACTTGCCACTGGTGCAGGATTAGTATCACCATCACCATAATCATAACCATGAAGACACCCACCGCTAATCAAATCACCATTTTCATCTTTACAATTAGTTCCATCCCACATGTTGTCCATCAAATCTGGATGTTCATAAGCCACCCCAGTATCAATAATCGCCACAATTACCTCACTAGTACCAACCGAAACTTCCCAAGCTTCGGGCATATCAATATCCGCATCCGCCGTACCAACCGTTGTCACTCCATTATCAAAAGTAATCGTTTGGCCAGTATTATCTAAACCCCACAAATTAGCCTTTTCCGTATCATTAGTTCCTAAATCTGAAAAATATGAATAATAATTCGGCTGAACAATTTCCACATTAGCATCTTGTTTAAGTTCATTAATCACCTCTTCTACCGATCGACCATCTTTAATTTTATAAACCACAATATTTCCAGATTCTAAAACATCATCTTTGATCAAATCATTGACAAAACGAGTTTTAAACTCCCGAAAAAAAGACATAAATCCAAAATTAGCCAAACTAACCTGACCTTCTTTATATTTAACCAATACCTCATCTGCTACGTATTTAGGTCGATAATCTTCATTCTCAAAAGCCAGAGCCGTTGAAACTGAAGATAAAAAAAAGACAAAAATAAAAAACCCAAAATAAAGTTTTCTTTTAATCACCAAAAAATTAATTGATAAACACCTAAATTAATAGTAACAAATAATTAATAAAACTAAATACAAACAAATTTGTAGTAAGCTTAATTAGATGAAAAAAATAAATATAAAAATTTTCTTAATCGGATTTTTCCTTTTTTTAACCATTGGAATTCTAACTCTAGTTTTAACTAAAAAAGATAAAGCCATTGTTAAAGACGAAGCCCCTGCTTGTAAAAAAGCTGGATGCAGTAATCAATTATGTGTTTCTTCAGATGAAGAAGATATCATCACTACTTGCGAGTGGCAAGATGAATATACTTGCTATCAAACAGCCAAGTGTGAAAAACAAGAAGATGGAAAATGTGGCTTTACTCAAGATGAAGAATTTACCGATTGTCTTAATAACTTAACTCCCAAAATACAACAAGTAGAGATGAAATAATTTTTTTAATCATTACTTAGAGATAAAGTTGCCGCATCAAAATCAATTGCATAGAGTCGAGGTATTTTATTAAAATCTATTGATCCATTTTGGTTACGAAAAAAACACAATACAAAATTATCATCATGTACTTCTAAATGACCATGTTTGACACCTTGGGAGTTAAGAACACTTATTATTTTTTCTTTTTGTTGAGTTAATTCATCTCGAAATAAAGAAGATTTTTTATTCCAACTACCAAGACTTAAATCTAAAACGCCACTAAAAACATTAACTAATTTCTTCTTTTCATCAAAAAAATATGATTGTATTGGCTCTATCGGAACATAATCAAAACCAGCCTTTTTCCATCCTTCATAATTTTCATATGTTTTTTGCCAAGCTAAAAAAGCTGTTGGTTTAATGGTTCTTATGATTGATTTTCCTTTTAATTTACCACCTATCAACGTTAGATCAGAACCAGTTTTTTCAAATGATTGCCTTTCAAAACCAACCTCACTAATAACCCTATTTTTATAAAGCGGAGACTCAACAAAAAAGTTAGATAATCCTTTTGATATTACTATCTCCATCAACAATTTCTTTTCCGACTCCTCAACATACTTTATTATTTCCATTGCCTCTTTTTGATTTTCTACACTATCACCCAGTAAAGCTTCTTTAATTATTTCTTTTACTTTTTCTCTTAGATTATGTTGATTGAATTCTTGAAGATACTGTATCATTTCTGCTCCTTCTTTTTTAGCTTTTATATCATCACTCAAAAAAACTTCTTCAATTATTTCTCTTATTTTTTCTCTCAAAACAGATTTGTCTGATTCTTGGAGATACTCTATCATTTCTGCCACTTCTTTTTTAACTCCCATATAACTACTCTTCAACGCTTTTTCAACTAATGATTTTTTATCTGATTCTTTAGCGTGCTCTATCATCGCAGTTGTTATTTTTTGAACTTCTTCATCATCATCATCTAACGCTTTTTCAATCAATAATGTTCTGTCTGATTCTTTGGCGTATTCTATCATCCAAACAGCTCTTCTTCTAACTTCCACATTATCATTTTTCAATGCCTCTTCAATTAACAATTTTTGTTCCGTTTTTTCTACCATATACCAAATCATTTCCACTGCATCTTTTCGAATCTTTATATCATTATTCTTCAATAATCCTTCTATAAATGCCTTTTTTTTAGATTCTTCAACTTGCCTTATTTCTTCGACCTTATTTTTTGGAATTCCGACATCCTTGTGTTTTTCCAAAGTTGCCGCCTTAAAAATCAAATCATTTTGATTATGTCGATAAAAATATCTTTCTACTGTTCGATTACTGATTGGTGATGTTTGGCTCGGAAGAGCATACATTTCCAACAGAAAATCTGATTTTAATTCGCAATCTCTTTCCATTTTTAGATGAAATAAAAAATAGAGTTGAAAGTAGAAGACCTGCCCCCTCTTCTACTCTCAACTCTATTCTCCAACCTAAATTTATTTAAATTAACCGACAAATCGGCCAATCCTAATTTGACTTCCTAACTAATTTTCTATATTTTAGATGTTGAAGAAACAATTTTATACGTGTTCCACCTGCTTTGAGAACATCGATAATCTTGTTTCTTTTTCTTTTCTTTAGCTAAAAATTCTAGTCGAAGACGACGAATTTTTGTCTAAAGACAAGATCCCGATTTATCGGGATATTTCAATAAATAGGGCCAAATTTTGCCTATTTATCAAACCCCGAACGAACAAAGTGAGATTCGGGGTATCAGCCCCTTTCTCAATTTCGACCGATTTATCGGTATATCGGCCTTTTTCTCTCCCCCCAACTACATCAAAATCAACTTTCCCCTAAGTTTTCCCATCTCCTTAAACTGTTTTTCCGCCCATCTATCTTTTCCTTTTTTGCCGGATTTTTTCTTGTCCTGAGCTTGTCGAAGGATAGTGGTCTTAGAAGAAAATATCTTTTTTATTAATTGAAGCATTAATTTAATATAACA
>CAZOQV010000025.1:0-8112 GCA_964582365.1 uncultured Gammaproteobacteria bacterium
TCTAATTCTTTTTCATCATTATTTTTTTGGAGATATCTATTTCCAGCCCATAAAACACTAAAACCAGATATATCATTAGACATCAAAGATTCACAGTTAAAATTAAAATCACATTTTGATCCAATAGTATAAACACCTCTTCTATCTCTTTGTTCATCCATCCAATCCAAAGTCATTTTAGTCATTTCCAAATTAGTTAATTTAACAGGAACTAATTCTGCTGTTTTTGGTTTAGTAATATATAAATTTAATCCACCAATAACTAAAATTAAAACCCCTAAAACAGCCAAAATAATATATAAAAACTTCGGCACTCTAACCCTACCAATAGGCAAAGCCAACTTTGGATGTCCATTTTCAATCAAATCATTTGACATTTATATAAAAATATAAACTATTTTCATCAAACAAACAATGGGGTAAAGCTACGCATCAAGATATAAAAATCAATTTTTCCACTTTCGTCCTTTTGGACTCGTCAGTTCCGATACACATCGAAAGAGTGGCGCAGGGGATAAAAATAATGAAAGATAATTAAAAAAAGTGACATAATGTCAAATTTCTTTTTATCGATTTCAAAATTTTTATTTACCCTGCGTAATCGTGATTTATTTGTTGTACCATTCCGGTGGAATTATTATAACTGTTTGATTTGTAATTTCCTCCGGGTATGGATTCACTACACCATGTTTAACTTTACCTCCTATTTTTGCATCAAAAAGTAAGTATCCTTTTGGATCCATCTCAAATGTTGTAAAATCATCAATTTCAATAGTTGATCCAACAACCGAATCGCCGACAAAAAATTCTGTCCATTCATTATCAATGGTTTCAACACGGACTTTTTCTGTTGTATTGTTTGTTTCTGTTTCAATAAGGACAAGTGGTCCAGAATCAATGTAAACAGAATTTCCATAAAAGTAATTAGCTTTTCTTACTTGTAGTTCCCATTGGGATTGAGCCCATCTATCGGGAATTATTGTACCAAAACCTTTGGTTACAATAAAACTATAATTGCCTGACCCAAAAGCTTTACAAAAATTTGATCTTCCGTCAAAGCTCCCAACCATCCCAACATATCCTTGCGGAACTTTAAAATTAACAACAATACCAACTCCGTTAATAGGTATTGTAGATATGGCATAGGCACAAGCTTCAGGATCATCGACGCTTAAAAATATCATTGTTTCCATTTCTTCTGCGGTAATGTTTTCCGGTTTATTAGATCCAGACATTGATATAACTAAAACAGTCGTCAGTACAACCATTAAAAATTTCTTCACAAAAAATACCTCTTTCTTTATTTTTTTTATTTATATAATACGTACCGTTCTAGGTACAAAATTTGAACCCAAAATGGTACATATTATACAAGATAGAGAAATATCACAAAATTTTAAAATAAATCACGAAATTTTAAAGACCTGCGAGAAGAGAGAAGTAAACGCAAATGTCTACCTTCACTAAGCGCCAGTTAATAATCTAAATTGATTATTATAAGTGAAATATATCATAAAATACCTAAAATGTCAAGGTTATAGGATAAATTATTAAAAATGTAAAAATCTTTATGTTGTACAGATACCTACCTGTTACACATGAATAATACAACTTATATATATACTTATTACACATAAATAATATAAATTACATACATATTATAAACACATTAAAATCTCCCAAATTAAACCCAGACAAATAATTAAAAACACTTCAATTTCTTAAACTTCACCAAACAAAAATCAATACTTTTTCCACTTTCGTCCTTTTGGACTCGTCAGTTCCGATACACATCGAAAGAGTGGCGCAGGGGATAAAAATAATGATATTTAATTAGAAATTAGATTGACGATTAGGTCAAAATTTTCTTTTTATTTATCAAAATTTTATCTCCCTGCGTTAATCGTGATTTATCTCAGTTGGGATAAGGTAGGAAGAAAAGGAGGATTTTCCAAAATGAATTCATCACTCAAAGGGATTATTCCTTCCATTTCTTCTGGTAGCGGGTTTAGAATTCCATTCAGTACGGCTCCTCCTAATGGAGAACAAACAATAAGACCATTAACGATCTTACCGCTGTTAAACTCAACCCTACCCAGTACTGTCTGTCCGGCACTAAATGGCAAAGTTTCTCCGTCTTCTCCGGTTTCCCAACGACTTCCATCTAATGCTGATACACATGTGTTTTCTAACTTTACAAATTCCGCAGATTTGAAGACTATCAGGCTGGGAGTTGTAAAGTCAGTAGATGAATAATCTTTTTTATTTTCGCAGCCTCCGATCACGACTAAAAATGCTACTAATATAACAACCAAAAGTTTCTTCATTGTAAATACCTCTCTTATTATTGATTTTTATATAATATGGACCGTTCTAGGCACAAAATTTGAACCCAAAATGGTACATATTATATTAAGATGGAAAAATACCAACAACTTTTTTTTAAATAAATCACGAATTTTTAAAGAACTGCGAAAAGGGGAAGCAAACGCAAATGTCTACTTTCACTAAACGCCAGCTAATAATCCAAATTGATTATTATGAGTGAAATATATCATAAAATACCTAAAAAGTCAAGGTTATAGGATAAATTATTAAAAATGTAAAAATCTTTATGTTGTACAGATACCTACCTGTTACACATGAATAATACAACTTATATATATACTTATTACACATAAATAATATAACTTATATACATATTTTAAACACACTAAAATCTCCCAAATTAAACCAGGATAGTTAATTGAAAATGCTTTAATTTCTTAAAATTACATCAATCGAAAAAGATTTAGTTGTTCCACTCGACAAACCAGCTCCTAAACTAAAATTAAATTCCACTTCAGACAATTGCAAAGAGGGGAGAGTCGAACAAGTAACAAAATTATCACAACCATTTAAAACCAAGTCTTTATTTTTTTGAAATAAATAAACTGTCGTTCCCACTGCCGAAATTGAAGCAATTTTATAGTCATCAACCCCACCATCTAAGCAAGAAATTATTGTTTTTTCTCCATTTTTAATATTTGTTGTTGTAATCGAATTACCATAACCATCCATTGGACAGACAAATCCAACTCCATTTTCAGTTCCACTATTGGCATTTAATATATTTTTTTTAAGTTCATTCAAAATCCAATTACCACTTTGATTTATTTTATCCGTCGCTTTATTTTTACTCTGAGAACTAAAAACTCCCGACATTACTCCACTAATTGACGCAACTATAACCAAAATAACACTGATTACCACTAAAATTTCAATTAAAGTAAATCCTTTTTTATTTTTAATATTCATTTTATTTTTTACAGTCCCTGTCTTGAAAATAACCTTTCAACCGATAAACTTTGATTATCTCCCCATTTTACCGTAAAAATAATTTTACAACTATAAGTATCGCAACTTTCATATCTAACATCATATAAATAACCATCAAAACCAATTTCTGATTGATTAATTTTATTTTCATGTCCACTATTCCAAAAAGTTAACATATCATTTTTAACCTCAACCACTTTAGTTTCAATTAGTAATTGCGACAACTGAATTGCTTTTTGTCTTTCTGAGGCCATAATTTTAGCCTTAGCCGTGCCAACCACCAACATCATTACTCCAACCAACACCAAAGACAAAATTCCTATTGAAAAAACTACATCGATTAAACTTTGTCCTCTTTTATTCTTCATAAATTAATCCCGATTCATCAATTTTAATATTTTTAACCAAACTGCCTCCAATTCCACTAACCGCAATACTCAAAGTTCCACCAATTGACCGTCCGTCCGTTATACTAAATTCAATTACCGCCTGACTGATATTAACTCCCTCTGGAGTAATATCTTTTGAAAAAAAGCTATCCCCAATATCACTATTTTCATATTGAGTTATTGCTTCAATAATTCCACCAGCGCTAATAGTAACAGCTATTCTGTCACCACCACTAGCTAATTGATTAGTTGTCGCATAATTTCTAGCCAACCTTAAATTTGCCAATAATTCTTGTTTAGCTATTTCCACCTTTTGTTGTTCATTAAAATTATTTAAAGCCATCGATCCAAAACCGACCACCAACATCCCAATTGTCATTGATATTAATAATTCAATTAGAGTAAAACCAAACTTATTTTTCATTTACGGTTGAGTGACAACATAACTAGTTCCAATTCCTTCTAATCCAGCTGTCAATGTGTAGGTATACCCAGTTCCAGTTTTAACATAAACATAAGTATCATTTTTTGGGCCAACTAATGTCGATCCTAAATATAACGGTACTAAAGAATTAATAGATGTTGGATAGGTACTACCTGTTCCTTGTCTGTAAAGTTCCAAAGCAATTCTTATTTTTTCCAAATCAGCCATTCTTCGGCTATCTCTGGCTTTTTTATTGGTTCCACTATAGCTAACAACCCCCACCACCGTCAGCACTGCAATTATCGTCACCACCACAATTAATTCTATTAACGTAAATCCTTTATTTTTTATTTTCATTTTTCTAACTTTATAACTTGATAAACTTTATAACTTTAAAACTCTCACTGTTGATTTTTCGCACAAAAATGTGTTTTAGCTCCTACTGAAAAATTACAAGCACTAGTTGCATTAGCGTTAACCGCATTTTCCATCAAAGCACAAACACAATAACCAGTTGCATCACAAGTAGAACCAGAAGCACAATCATAAGCACCATAAGCAACCCCTTTAGGATCACTCGGATAACTTTCTAAAATATTAGTACCACCAATTCCCCAAGCCGTTCCAGCAGTATAAACAGTTGGGTAACTGTATGTATTTTGTGAATAATATTGTTCCGCCGCTATTTGAATTGATTTTATATCTTGAACTCTTCTGGAATCTCTAGCTTTTTTTTGAGCTCCAGAATAAGCTACCGCCGCCAATGCCGTCATAATTCCAATGATCGAAATACTAACCAATAATTCAAACAAAGTAAAACCATTAAACTTTTTACAAGTCCCTCTTATCAAAGAGGGATTTAGGGAGATTGATTTTTTTTTCATATTTTTATTAATAATTATTTGCAATATCTTCTGGAGTGGTATTTGGACTTGAAATACCATAACAATAATTTTTACCATCATTTAATTCATAATCACTACTACTATCTTTACACTGAGAATCCTCTTTATTTTCTAAATTAGCAAAAAGAGCAAATTGTTTTAAATCAGCACTAGGTTGATATCTGTATACATAATCACCACTATTTTTTGGATCTTCAGGCATTTCTCTCATATAAATAATTCCATTAGCCCCAGTAAGACCAACCGCACTATTTCCAAAAAGTCGATTTAAAGCCAAATTAGGAAAACTTCCAGTGTCGTTGTAATACATCATTAAAGATTTATGCAATGCGTTTAAATTAGACTTCCTTTCTGTATCTCTGGATTTAATTTGAGCCGTTCGATACGACGACGCCGACAACAAAGATATAATACCGATAATTATTATAACCATCAACAATTCCACCAAAGTAAATCCATTCTTTTTTTTAATTATTTTTATTTTATCTTTCATTTTTTTCTACGATCGACGATCTAACATCTACGATCTATTCTAGTTAGCGCAAACTGCAAAAAATTTGTCAGCAGGGAGTGAAACCCCACATTTACTTTGAGAATCTGTATCTTCAGAACCAGCCCCAGCCTCAAGTTCAATTGTTAGAACAAAACCATCAGTTCCATTCCTCAACTCGTAATCAAAACTAGTATCACCCAAAGCAGCAATATATTGTGTAAAACCAATATCAAGAATAGCATCTTTATTTGGAGGATAATATTGATTATCGTTGTAATACATTCTCAACGCATTCTTAAGAGAATTTAAATCTTGAATTTTTTGGGCATCTCTGGCTCTTTCTCTCATTCCCATAAAATTTGCCGTCAATACTGCCGTCAATACGGCAATAATAGAAATTACCACCAACAATTCCAATAAACTAAAACCATTCTTCTTTGTTTTATTCATAAATCTTAAATCATGTTTCATAAATCAAAATTTACTATTCTGTAGTTTTATTAATATATTTAATATCAGTATAGCAATATTCTACTCCACCACACAACTGTCCCTCTTTTTTACAATCAAAATCATTCTTATTTTCAAATTCGGCCGACATTTTAAAAGAGATTCCATCACTTCCAGCTTCGTAACAATACTCCTTATTTCCAATTTTTTCTTTTGGCACCGAATTAGCATACACATGATCATCATCAATAAATTGTTTTCCCCAAAGACCATTAATTAATTTATCATCGGGTAATTTTTCATAATCAGCAAAATAAAGTTTAATCACTTTTGAAAATTCATTTAGATCAGATCTTCTCTGGAGATCTCTTGATTTTGCCTGGGCTAAAGTAAATTGCTTATAAGTCACAAAACCCAAAATTCCAATAGCTATTACTATTATTAGTATCTCGACAAAATTTATAAATGTTTCTTTCTTTTTTTTCATATTTTTTTATTTTACATTGGACAATGATCACCTGGAGCAACTTTACATTCTTCAGTACAAGAACCACTACTCTCACGGAAATAACAACTGTCGCCTAAACCACCACTACAGCCTATACCAGAGGCATAGGTTTTACACCCTCCCGTTCCATCAGTATTTACATATGCGCAAGAATCAGTTTCACACATAGAATAATCTCTTGGCGTTGTGTCGTACCATAAAATATTTGAACTCGACACTCCATAATTAACTTGATCTTTTCCATAACCTTCTACCGTTGTCACATCTTGTCTTATATACCAATTTGCCGGAATATCATTATCTTTTTTATTTAAAAGATTTGTAATAACTTTAAAAGTAGTACAGTTAGGAACAAATATAATATACGGTTGACCATCAGAGTTACATGGCCATGGAGATAGATATGGTGAAAAAACACTACTGCTATTACAATTTACACTATCTTTTAAATCGGTTAGTAGAGTATTAGTTGGATAACAACCTTTGTCATTAAAATATTCTTCGAAAGCAACTTTAATTCTTCCTAAATCTTTTTTTCTTTGAGCATCTTTCCCTTTATTCATCAAATTAATGGGGTTCATTATTCCGGCTACTATTACTGCCAAAACCGCAATAATTGCCATCACTATTAATAATTCCGTCAAAGTAAAACCATTTTTTTTATTTTTCACTATATTTATTCTATACTGTTTTTTAGACATTAGAAATTAGACATTAGAAATTTAATAATGAACTCTCCCCACCACCAAGCCACAAAAATTCCTAATATTAAAAAAGGACCAAAAGGAATCTGGCTTTTTTTCTTTGCCTTTTTTAAAGCCATTAATGTCAATCCATAAATCGCTCCCACAATAAAAGCCACATAAAAAGCTACTATTATTTTTTGAGGACCTAAAAATAATCCCATAAATATGGCTAATTTAACATCTCCCATTCCCATTCCTTTGCCTTTAGTGGCCAAATTTAAAATCAATAAAAAACCAGATGCTATCAGTGCTGATAATACATTAGATTGTAGAGACGCCATGCGTGGCGTCTCTACAAATAATAAAACAAATGCAGTAATCACCAATATTGCCGTTGAAAAATCAGGCAAAATCATATACTTCAAATCAAACGCTGCACTAAAAATCAGCAGAACAATAATTATAAAGCTTAATAAAATAAGCAACCAATTTAATTGGTTATTAGAAATTAGAAATTGGAAATTAACTACAAAGATAACTCCCACTATCAACTCAACAATAGGGTAGGCGACTGGTAACTTTTTGCGACAACATTTTGTTTTTCCTTTTAAAACCAACCAAGAAAAAACTGGAATATTTTCATACCAACTTAATTGCTTTCCACAATAATCACAAAAACTTCTGCTTTTATTAGAAATTAGAAATTTTGATTTAGAAATTAGTTTATAAAGCACAGCTGTTCGATAAACGAGCATATTCACAAAACTCCCAAAACACAATCCTAAAACAAAAATCATCACTCCAATAAAAATTTCCATAGATTATTTTACCTTATTTTGTAGAGACGTTCTGCAGAACGTCTCTACTGTAACCCATACAACCTCAGCCAAAGTCTGATGAGCCTCTGGCTCAAAAAACCCCTCCATTACAGAGGGGTTT
>CAZOQV010000026.1:0-7766 GCA_964582365.1 uncultured Gammaproteobacteria bacterium
CCACGGCGTCATCGACAACTCGTCCCACTTGACCTCAACATTTTTATCATTAGAAATTAGTAATTGGGAATTTTTATAACTTATCATTTGATACCATCCTCTTTTAATTTGTGATTCAAAATCTTTGGTGTAAGTTTTCCATTCATAACCATACAATGGATAAGCCATAACTATTTTTTCTTTATTTAAGTTTAAACTTAATACTTTTTCCACCACTTCCATAATATTTCTATCACCCGCCTCCGATTCTATTGGTGCCACCGCTCCGGCGTAATCCACCCCTGGTCGATGAAAATCATAAGCCATCACAATTAAATCATCAATCGAATTCATTAAAATAAGAATTTGTTCTGGCGTCCCTTTAATAATAGTATTAGCAAACACATCCAAACTAATCTCTCCTAAATTTTCTTGTTTTAATCTATTTAAAAAAATAATAAATTTTTCCGACAAAACCGCGGTTGGATTTTTTTGATATTCAAAATCCACATTAATTCCATCAAACCTATTTTCTTTTTTTAATTCTTTTAATTGATTTATTAAATTAATTTGCGCTTCTTCAGAATTAATTAATTTATCCAATTTTTCATCTTTAAATAATTTAATCCCTAAAATGTTTTTACCCCCATTTTTCCAAATCAAATCTTTTTGTTTTAAATAACTCTCGTTGTTTATTTTTTTAGATTGAAAATCCCAAATTAAGTTACCTTTTTCATCAACCTCTATCCCTAAAAAAATCAATTCATCAATTTCATTTGTATATTCCCTTGTTTTGCCAACCATCCATGTCGGTAAAAACCCCACCACTTTTATTTCTTTCTCTTTTTTAATCAATACACTTCGATCAGACAATGGATTTAAAATATTTATTTTTTTATTCCAATATAAATATCCCACTAATATTATTAAAAACAAACCCAATCCTAAAAACACTTTTTTCATGCCCTTAATTCTACCAAAATCAATATCTACGATCTAACATTTATCATCTAAAATCTACTTTGTGGGTGATGGAGGACTCGAACCTCCGACCCCTGTCTTATCAGGACAGTGCTCTAACCAACTGAGCTAATCACCCCTAAAAGTAAATGTATTTTAACAGCAAGCTAGTCAAATATAAATACCGTAAAATTAGTCCCGTCTTAGCCTGTCCCGCCACTGCGGGATCAAAGAAGGGGTGGAGAAGATTGAAAAAAGTGATTTAAGCGTGTAATCCCAAAATAGCCGGAGCTACCACTGATAAAATTGTGATGATTATTGCCGAGACTATTCCACCCAAAAAAACACAAACCATTGATTTTTTAAAATTTAATCCCATAAACGCCGCCACTGCTGTTCCTGTCCACAACCCGGTAGTTGGTAATGGAATTCCTACAAAAGTAATTAAACCAATCTCTTTATATTTTTCCAATTTTTTAGATCCATTTTGTACTTTTTTCTCGACAAAACCAGTAAATTTATCTAATTGTTTAATTTTTTTCATCCAGGCAAAAATAACATTAAAACACAAATATATAAATGGTGCTGGCAAGAAACTTCCCAATAAACTGACTAAAAAAACCAAAAATGGATTTAAATTATAACCAATAATTCCCACCGGGATAGCCCCTCTTTGTTCAATTAAAGGTAACATCGAAATCAAAAATATTTTTAATAATTCCATTCCTCCAGTTTACTGTCTTTTAATAAAAAATTCCACTATTAATTAGTTTAGTTTTTGGCATACTCAAAACAAACTTTCCTGAAGTGAATTTCCAACAAAGAATAAGTGATCACATATTTCAAACTACTCGGTTTATTAAACAAACTCCACTTCATCAATTTCCAATATTCTCTTCTCCACTTTGACACCACCCCAGCATACCAAAAAGAACCCAAAACTGCTCTAATTTGATAACCATGAAACCAAAATTTTTTCTTCATTGGTATTTTCAATTCTTCTAAAAAGGTCATTAGTCTTTGGTAATATTTTTTTGGATGATAAACCGTCGCTAATACTTTTTTATAACCATTTATCAATAACTTTTTATCCATTATTGGAATAAAATTCAATTCTGCCAAAGTATTATTACCAGTACTTTCCAACAATAATCTTCCTGTTTCTTTCAATCTATTATAAAGTCTGGTCATTGGTGAGGCCGTCAATAACCCCACCATTGCCGTCACAATTCCGCTTTTTTGAATAAAATCAATTTGTCTTTGAAAAATTGATGAGGTATCACTATCAAATCCTAAAATAAAACCCGCTTGAACATCTAACCCCGCTGCTTGCATTTTTTTAACCGTCTCCAACAAACTTCTATTTTTGTTTTGAAATTTACCACACTCTTCCAACCCCTCCGCATCCGGAGTTTCAATTCCCACAAACACCGTATTAAATCCGGCTTTTACCATTAAACCCATTAATTCTTCATCATCAGCCAAATTTACTGACGTTTGAGTATTAAATTCAAATGGATAGTCTCTTTTTTTCTGCCATTCAATCACTGCTGGCAGTACTTCTGTTCTTAATTTATCCTTATTACCAATAAAATTATCATCAACAAAAAAAACACCATCTCTCCACCCTTTTTTATACAAAATATTTAATTCTTTAATAATTTGTTTTGCCGTTTTTAATCTTGGAACTCTTCCATTTAATCTCACAATATCACAAAATTCACAATTAAACGGACACCCTCTCGAATACTGAATCGCCATCGAACTGTAATCTTTAAATTTAATCAAATCCCATTTTGGTGCCACCGTTTCACTAATTTTTGGAAAAGTTTTCGGTTGATATATTTTTTTCAACTTTTTCTTTTTAAGATCTCTCAAAAACAATTTTAATGTTTCTTCCCCTTCGCCCAAAACCAGATGATCAATGTTTTTGAATTCTTCAAAGCCAGTCGTAAACAATGGTCCACCCGCCACCATCTTTTTCTTAAATTTTTTAACCCTCTGCACTATTTCTTTTACTGATTTTTTCTGCACAATCATGGCACTAATCATCACCATATCTGCCCATTCAATCTCTTTATCTTTAAGTTTTACCACATTCATATCCACTAATTTTAGTTGCCAATTTTTAGGTAACATTGCCGCCACCGTTAAAATTCCTAATGGTGGGTGAGCTGCTTTTTTTCCAATTATTTTCAAAGTCGATTTAAAGCTCCAAAAAGTATCTGGATATTCGGGATAAATCATCAACACTTTCATACTACATTATACAATAAAAACATTTCCACCACTGCTTTGGCCACATTAATTCCAGTTGATTTTTCAAATCCCTGAAATTGACATTGTCTATTTACTTCAAGGACAAAAGAATCATAATCTTCTTCCATATATTTTTTGTCATTAGAAATTTGAAATTGGGATTTTGGTGCTTTCATAATATCCACTCCACAATAATCCAAACCACAAACTTTGGCCACTTTTTCCGCAATTTCTTTATCTTTTTCCGATAAAGTCCATTGTTCCACTTTTCCTCCCAAACTAAAGTTACTTCTAAATTCTTCCCCAACTGCAGATCTTTTCATGGCTCCAATTGCTTTTCCCCCTAAAACTATAATTCTTAAATCCCATCTAGTTGGTAAACATTTTTGCCATAAAAACATTCCAATGTTTTTCTCATTAATTCTCCCCACAAAAGCTTTTAATTCTTCAAAATTATCCAATTTTCTCACTGACTTTCCTTGATAACCTTTTTCATGTTTAGCGATAATCGGCCATCCAAAACCGTCAGACCCACCCTTTTCAAGGGAGGGGTCTTGGGGGTGGGTTTTGAAACTATTTAGAACTTGTTCTTTTGTATAAAAAATTTTAGTCGGTACCACTGGAATATTGTTCTCCAAAAATACTCCATGTTGACTAATTTTACCCATTCTTGGCCAATTTAAATACCCTTCATGATTAGCACAAAACACCGATTTTGCCGTACGAACAGACCCTTGTGTCTGTTCTCCTAATAATCGAATCGCCAAATTTCTCGCCTCAGTATATTTTCCCGATTTAGTTCCCGCCACTCTAAACCACATTCCCAAAGTATTTTCTCCATTAACCTCCTCTCCTCTGATAAAGACTTTAGCCTTATCATTTTCCAATTTAAAAGTTAAATCTTTATAAAGAGACCTATTAACTTCAACTCCCAATTTTTTGGCTTCCGTTTCTAATCTGTCAACTTCAAACTGGCTTTGTTTTAACGACATTGTAAATGTGACTATTTTTTTGTTCATAATTTTAAACCCTTTGTCCCTTCGGGACATTTCCCTTAAAAAGGGCAATCATTAATAATTAACGCCTCCCTTTTTAAGGGAGGAAGTTCCGATTTCATCGGAACAGGTGGGTTTTAATCCAACTAAAAATTTAACTATTTCTGCTGGCACATCAATTCCAGTTGCCTGCATAAAACCTTTAAATTGAGGTCCTTTATTAACTTCCCAAACTATTGGTTTTTTCAAATCAAAATCTCTAAAAGCTACATCTACTCCCGCCACCGCCAATCCACAAACTTTTGCCGCCTTAACCGCTAATTGTTTAATTTCTTCAGGTAATTCTGCCACTTCTACTTTACCCCCAACCGAATAATTATTTTTAAATTCAGCCACCGATTGACTACTTCTTTTCATTACCCCCAACACTTTTTCTCCCAAAACCAACACTCGAAAATCCCCATCATTAGGAATAAATTCTTGTAACATATATCTTCTTCCCTCTTCAGTCTCCGATTTTCTTAAATCTCTTACTAATTTTTCTAATTGTTCCAAATTATCAGCCTTAAACACTCTCGTCCCCCTATCCCCACCACTCCCTTTCAAAATTACTGGAAAACTAAAAGTCCCCCTCCTTTCCTCAAGGGAGGGGCCAGGGGTGGGTTTCGCCATCTGCTCAAATAAATACCACAAACTTCCATAAATCGTCTTTGGCACTTCTATTCCAGCTTCTTTCAAGGCCAACATTTGCCAAGCCTTACAAGCCATCGATGGTTTTCCACTTTCCACCAACGGATCAACTATAGCTGGTCCTTTTCCAACTTTATAACTTGATGAACTTTTAACTTGATTAACTATTAGGTCTACTTCTTCCCAATGTTTTCCAGTAGTTCTAAAAAATAAAACATCATAATCATTTACATCTTTATAATCATCAAATTGTTTAATTCTACTTTCACCAGCAAAATTTGGTCTAATCAAAATATCTCTTTTATCTGTGTCAAAACAAATTTTATTATAAGAAATCAAATCTAAATTAACCCCCAACTTTTTGGCTGCCTTTTTCACCAACACCAAATGTTGACTTATCTTCCCTCCAAAAAACACTGCTATTTTAGTCATATTTATAGATATTATTAATTATTAATTTATTTTCTCCCTTTGTTAAGGGGAGATACCGGTTTACCCGGAGAGAGGATTTGAAGGGTGGGTTTTGAACTAACCAAAAACCCTCCTAAATCTTTTCTTCCTAATAAAAATTTAGTTCTTAATTTTCCTCTATCCGCCACATTTACCGCCGTTACTACTTTCATTCCTTTCAACCAAAAAGTAATTCCGACTACTGGTCTGTCTAAATGTTTTCCTAAACTTGATTTATAATTTCGATAATATAAAACTCTATCTTTAGTTAATAAACCCAGTTTTTCGGCTAAATTTCTATCAATCGAACTTCTAAAAGCTCCTGTATCCACTTTAGCTCTAACCTCCACCACTCTATTTTTTCCTATTTTAAGAACTGGACTCTTTTGTAAAAGTGGCTTAAATCCCTTTGGAATTTTAACCTTAATTACCTCAATTGGGGCTACTGTTTGTTTTTTTTCTTTTTCCTCTACTTTTTCAAAAAAACTTTCTCCAAACAAATACTTAGACAAAGTAATCGCATGTTCCACGCTTCGAACCATAATTTCATCCACTTTTTCCATTCTCAATTTCAATCCTGCCTTATTACATATTTGAATTGACAGACCAGGCCTGGCATTAACTTCCAATACCATCGGACCTTTTTCTTTATCCAAAACCACATCTACCCCCATAAATCCTAAAGAAGGAACTGCTTTTTGACAATTAATTGCTGTTTCCATTATTTCTCTCCAAAAAGGAATTTTGATTCCATTCACTTTTCTATTCTTCTTTTTACCAAAATCATAAATTCGATAAATTTCTTCACCTTTTCCTTCAATTCCAAAAGTTGTAATTCCAGTTGCTAAATCCAACCCCAATCCCAAGGCTCCTTGTTGTAAATTTGCCTTACCACCGCTTTTTTCAGTCGGAATTCTAAACATTGCCATTACTGGCACATTATTATAGACAATCACTCTAATATCTGGTGTTCCAACTCTAGTTAAAGCCAAAAATAAAGGGTGAATTTTAATTCTTTCTTCAACCAATACTTTGTCTGACATCGCGTGCAAACTATATTTACCCGCCAAAATCTCTTCGCAATGTAATTTTATATCACTAATTTCTATTATTTTTCCATTCATCATTAGAAATTTGTTATCTGCCATTTTCTTTCTTATTATTAGTATCCCCTCACCTCCATACCCCGATTCTGGTTTAATCACAAAATTTCCTTCTAAATCTTCCCATCTAAATTTATTTAGCTCTTGTTCTGTTTTAAACCTACCTATCAATTTTGGCACCGACACTCCTGCCTTTGAAATTATCTTTTTAGTTTTAAATTTACTATCAGCGATCACTTTACCACTAGCACTATTTTTTCTTAAATAGATCTTATTTCTTTCATTCTTAGTCAGAAATTGATTATATTTTCTTAAATTAAACATTAGTTTTTTAATTAATCTACGATCTAAGATCTACGATCTAACTTTTTGTCTCTTATCGCCCCTTTAAATCTTTTTATCTCTGTCAATCTTATTCCCGAATAATTACCAATCATTAAGTTTGACACTAATACTATTAATATAATTGATCCGGGATATTTTAATACTAAATCTTGAATCAAATTGAAATTCATAATCAAAGCTCCGGCTATCGACAACATAATCGTTCCGATCACTAAATTCTTCGCTTCTTTTTTACTTTTAATCAATTGCGTTCTTATAAATTCTTCCGATAATAAAATCATGAATAGAATTGGAAAAATTGAAATTTCGCTAATATCAATTATGTTAACGAAACTAGTTAATAACATTAATCCAAATACTGCCACAGAAATAAACATTAAATTAATCGCTCTCGCCGGCCAAAAGTGAATTTTTAATTTTTTCAAAATCGTATTTCCCAAAATAGAAATCATCAATATCAAGGCAAATAGTAACAAACCTCCAAAAAATCCAGTTGCCAGAAAAGCCACCGCGATCATGGTTGGCATAAAAATACCATAACCCGATAAACCAACAACATAATGCAAAAACGACACTAAAGTCGCTACCAATGGCAAAAGTAATAACAAAACTATTGTGTTTGTGGACACTCCTCTGTCAATCGCCAATTTAATCATCCACTTAAAACTATTAAAACCATTCCATTTCTCTATTTTGTAATCAATTTTATTACTTTTAGCTTCAGTAATATTCACTACTGGTATTACTGTTGGTTTTAGCGTCACCGCTAAAACTGCCGTTTCGGTTGCTGTTTCAGTTTGTAAAAGTATTGGAGCTTCAGCTTCAATCCTTTTATTATTAAAAGCTAAACACCAAATACTTAATATTATTATTAATAGTGGGGCAACTATTTTTTTCATATGTTTATTTTACTTTATTTTCAGCCAGATCTACGATCTAACATCTACGATCTAATATCTAATTTGTGGCGTATTATAACACCATT
>CAZOQV010000027.1:0-2457 GCA_964582365.1 uncultured Gammaproteobacteria bacterium
AAGTAGAAAGTAAAAATGAAGATAAAATAGAGGCAAGAAAAGAAATGAAGAGAGATGTGGTGGAGAGAGTAGTGGAAATGATAGCTTCAGAATTAGACTGATAGAGTGTAAAATGGGGTATGAGTATAGATAGTAGTGGTTCAGAAATGTCTTCGATTTCAAAAGATTTAAATCCTAAAATTACTCCTGATGGAATCAGAAAAATGGATATTCCTGATTACTTGAGATTTTTAAAATTGCTGAATTATGATGGTAAAGAATTAGATTCTAAAAAAGGTGAAGTGGTAGCAGAAAGATACGAAAAAGATATCGATGGTCTGTTGAAGGTTGATAATGAAGAAAATTGGAGAGTGGCACAGAATTTGACTAAAGAAACACAAATTTTTTTACATAATATGGCTTCGGGAAAGGTTAGTTTAGAACCAGAAATTATTGAAAAATTTTATTCGCTATTGGAGAGCGAAAACAAAGTTGTTAGAAAAGGGGCAATTGAATTTGTATCAAATTTGATTCATTTGGATTTTCAAAACAAAAATCGAGGAGAAAAGTTTTTGGGTTTATATGATCGTTTTATGGATAATTTAGCTAGGATGATAAAAGATCCTAAAGATTCGAAAGAAAAATCAATGTCTGGATTATTGTTTGAAGTGGTTTATGCTGATTTTGGTAAAGAAGCAAGAAATAAATTGTTGGAACGTATTGGGATAAATATTGAAACTGAAGCGAAAGTTGATAATAACCATTATGGTTTAATCTCTAATATTATTAAGAGTGGTAGATTAGATGATAAGGCAAAAGAAGATATAGGGCTAATATTGTCAGCCTGGAAAGAAACTTTTAATAAAAGTGACAATTTTCAGTTTAGAAAAGGCCGAATTAATCAAATGCAGGCAGATTTTTGGGATAAGGAATCAATGCTATTGAGAAACTCTCTTTTATTGTTGGTATCTAATAAAAATGAAAATACTAAAATTGGCAGTGATTTGTTGTTTAATTTGTCAAAAGATCCTAATTTTAGTAAAAAAAATTTATTAATAAATTATTTAGCTTATGAGGTTTGGTTGGCAAATACACCTTTTGAATTGAATAAGAAGATTCGAGATGAAGATAGGAGTATATTAGAAAGAGTTAAAGAAGTGGTTTATCCAAATTTAAGAGAAATAACAGTTAATTTATTACACGAGGGAAATACAAGTGATATTGATAAATATATGGATTTTTTTTCAGTAATTAGAGATACAAGTTTTGCTGATTCAATAATAATTGATGAAAGGTTGAATTTGGATGAAAAAACCAAATTTATGGTGTGTTTTATAAATCAATTTGGAGTGATGAAAGGGATTGATTTTTTGGCCGGAAATATGGGTAAATCAGATGATATTAAAGGAGTTTATGATAGATTACAAGGTAAAGAACTTAAAAAACGTTTTGCTGAACTTCAAAGTTTGTATTCTGATGTAGATTTTGAAAAATATAATTCACCGGAATTCACTCAAAAAGAAGTTGATTTAATTAAGGGTGAGGTGGCTGAATTTAGTAATAAAAATAATTCTGAACCAAAATTGGTAAATATTTTGGATATTGGGGCGGGAACAGGAAGGCATGCAGTGGCTTTGTTTAGAGATGGTTATAGTGTAACAGCCTTGGAAGTACAGCCAAATCATGTAGAAAAAATTAAATCTAAAGAGCCTGGTTTAAGAGTTATTCCAGAAAGTTGGTCTGATTTAAGTTTAAGTTTAGATGATGATAATTTTGATTTTGCTTATTGTTTAGAGAGAACAGTATTGCATAACCGAACTCCTCAAGATATGTTAAAATTTTTCGATAATACCTCTCAGGTTTTATCAGATAATGGAAGATTAATGATAGATTTTGCAGATACGACAGTGGGTGAATATCGAGATAGGGTAGATAAATATAAAGATAATTTAAAATCTCTTGGGGTTAAAGAAACAGTAGTCCAGCATATTTTTGATGGAGTAGATGAGGATCATCAGTTTAATCGAATGGCACCAAGCAAGGAACAAATAGAGGCATATACTAAACTGGTTGGATTGAGATTAGTAAAAGAACCTATTGCTGATGTGGTGGAAAAATACGGTGAAATAACTAATAATTATTATGTTTTTGAAAAAGACCCTGATTTTGAACCAAATAGTGAATATTTAGGTAATACGTTGGAATTGTTTAAAAAAATAGGGATTTATAATGAAGGAGTTGATTATGACCAGATGATTAAATCATTAGGAATGACAATTGGTCAGGTGGTAATTTATGGAGTTGATAATGATCAAGTGAAAATAAACAATTCACTATGGAAGCCACCACATGTTATGGTGACAAAAGATGATAAAGGAAGATTGCTTTTTGAAACTAGCAGGGAAGGTTGGTAATTTATTTTAGTTTACTCCAGGTTAGATTGAACCAAGAGCGGAAGGTGGTGGAGATTTGAAGGCT
>CAZOQV010000027.1:2557-7388 GCA_964582365.1 uncultured Gammaproteobacteria bacterium
TGGTAACCCATTTGTAGATTTCTGGATGAACTTTGGTGGTTTCAACTAAAGCGAGGATAGGTTTATTTTCGGAAAGTGTATCTAAATAGACCTTTTTGATACCTTCGACACCTTCATAGTAGGTAATGACTGGTTTTTGGTCAATAAGGCGGTATTTGCTGAGAAGGGAGGGAAGGAGGTTGTTGATACCAATTTCGGCAGATTCAATTTGAGATTTCTTTTCGGACAGTTTATTAATAATGATATTAGGGGAAAGGGGGGAAAAAAAGGTGGTACGGCCCTTTTGTTGGATGGTAATGAAGTTTTGGTTGGCTAGCTCTTGGCAGATTTTGTAGACATAGGTGCGTTTGACTTTGGTGGTTTTGGCAAGGGAGATGGCGGTTTGGGGGCCATGATCTAGGAGGGAAAGATAAATTTCTGATTGTTCAGGGGAGAAACCAGCATTGATAAGAGTTTGATTATTCATAATTTAACTATACATTAATAAAAAAAGATGTCAAATTTATGTGACAAATGGAATTTGCTTTTAGCTTTGACTTAGCTTTGACAGTTTTACTAATATGTCACAAGTACTTGACATATGTTATAGGATGGTATACAATATCAAGTGAATTGAGTACATTTAAATATTATTAAGGTTAATTAAGAGTTGTAACTAACTATTGACAACCCTATAATAATATGATATACTCCTTTCAACAATCAAATAAAATTGATTGTTAAAGAACTTTTACATTCAAATTGTACTACTGCTCTTTAAATAAAAGAGTCGGGTACCTGTCCACCCAAAGCAATATTGAATGACCTGTCCAAAGTCATATAAATATGTATGAAACATTTGAACGGTCAAGATAATTGAAGCCTTTGAATAAGCGGAGAGAATACCTTACTTAATATCGTTAAAGATCAGCACTGAGATACAAAATTAATTCATTAATTTATTAATGATATTTTGTGTTTCTTCGATATTTTCCTAGACAACAAAACCGTTGTCGGTGGCGGATATCGCCAAAAAAAGCTTATAGCCATGTTTATAGATCAACCTGAACTACTTCGAGCAATCGAAATGGAATGCTTTGGGTCTGACGAATATCTATGAGATATAAGAAAAAAGACAAGAACTTTACATCGTTTTACCTGTCCTACAGATGAACCTGTCCAACATTATTAATCTGTAAAAACTGATAAAGCGGGTAAAGGTGAGTTCCAATGTTAATTGGGATTGACCTTTGCGTGGATAAAGAGAGTAGTAGTACGACTTGAAGTCAGATCTTAGATCGTTGATTTTAGATCGTAGCACTTTTACAATTTATCCTTTATTTTCTCTAATTTAAAAAAAAGAGAGGTGGAGACACCTAAAATTTAGCTATGGATTTCTATGAGAATAACTCAGTCCATAGCCCGTGTCATGACGGAAAAGCCTTTGGAGGTAAAAACATGAAATATTATTATATTGCTTCTTTCCTAGCTTCCTCTTTAGAGCAAGCATTTTCAAGCCTTATTCAAGCGTCTTATTCGCTTGAACAAAGCGACTTGAAGATATTTGCTGGGGCTAAAAATCTGTCGGAACTGAAAGTTCCTGTGGAGGAATATAAAGCCCATTCATCTGATGGGTTCCCATTTCCGTCGATTGTCTGTAACGAAAATTTTTTCTCATATGCAACCGCATGTGGAAAAAATAGAGTGTCAATCACGAGGGTACTAAATGAGTACCTGAGCAGCTGGACAGTCGAAACCGGTTCTCCTCCAGAGACGAGCTCGTCTCTCGCACGGATGCGCGAATTAGGAATGGAGGTGTGTATTATTTGTAGTAAGAGTGAGTATTACTCTTCTTACTATATTTAATTCTTGTAGGGAAAGGTGTGGTGGTTTTAATTTGACGAAAGTCATTTTAATTCTTGTTTATTTACCACCCACCTTTTCCCTTAGTTTTAATTTTGAGGAAATAGAGGATAAATTTGCACATTAAAAATTAATTTGTTTTTTGTTCCTTCAAGATTTAAAAAATCAAGAAGGAGGCTACTAATAAATGCGTAAAGACCTGACCGGATGGCAGGCAGCGTAACGGAGGATGTTACCGTGAAATACTGTATAGTAGAAAAAAAAGAAAATCTCTACAGCTTTGTAGAGATAGGCAAAGACGAATTCCAAAAAATATTAAAACAAGCTTATGTTTCTTGGGAAGACCAGACATCTGAGGATGATGCTGAGGCAAGACTCTACATTGTCCACGATTCTTGCTCTTGGAACAAAGTCGCTTTTAAAGTAGGCGACTATTGGTACAACTCGTTTTTTTCTGAGGGTCAAAAAGACCTTCAGAAAATTTATGAAGAAGTGGGTAATTTTTCCTTCCAATACTCTTCCGGCGATGGTGTCGTGGGAGGGAATGCTAAGAACGGAATAATGTGCTCATGGGAACACATGTATGAGTTCTTTTCTCTTGACAGCGAAGAAGAACGCGAAAGCGTTATTCAGGTTGTCGAAGAATATATCAAGGAAATCAATGATTATGAGGAGGAGAGACACAGGCACCATAAATAAAAAAAATATCAGATATTTCAGAAAGGAGGAGGAAAAAAGTAGTCTTAAAAAGGGAAGGGGGTGATGATTTTTCAAATGTCTTTTGACATTATCACACCCTTCTCTAGTTTTTTTAATTGAAGGAAGAGAAAACAAATTAGTTTGTTGATTAGTCGGAAAAAACTAGTTCTAAAAATAATTTTAGAATTAATTTTTACTGATTAATTCAGTAATAGCACTTTAAAAATTTGTCCTTTATTTCTTCTTATATTAATTTAAAGAAGGGTGGTAAAACACCTAAAAATTTAGTTATGGATTTTTCGAGGAAAACCTCACCCATAGCCGCTGTCATGAGCGAAATAACCTTTAAGGAGGTAAATAAATCATGAATAAAATTTTTTCTTTTGATGCCGAGACCAATGGTCTCTGGGGTCAGGCTTTCGCCATTGCTGCGATTGTCTATGACGAAAACGGAATGGAAATGGAAAGATTTATTGGCCGTTGTCCGATTTCTGAAGCCGTTGATGGATGGGTTAAAGAAAATGTCATTCCACAAATTGCCGGTATTCGTGAAAATTACTCCTCGTATGAGGAAATGCTCGCCGGTTTTGCCGAGTTCTATCTGGCAAACAAAAACGGTTCTGATATTATCTGCCACATGGGCTATATTGTGGAAACGAAAGTTCTCCGCGATATGCACGAACTCGATTTAATCGGGGATTGGGACGGTCCCTACCCGATGTTCGACGTCTCCGGTAATTTGCAGCAGGCAGGATATGACGCAACGAGCGTCGATGCCTACGCAAAAAAATTCGGACTGCAGGTCGAGCAGTTCGAAGGCGGGAGTCATAACCCGTTGTACGATTCGGCCATTGCAGCCGTTGTTTACCGTCATTTGATGACGAAATAACGGCTTAATTTCTTGTCGGGGGTGGTGAATTAAAATGAGCGGATAGCGAAAGCTTTCTTTCTTGTCATTTATTTCACCACCCACCCGATTTTAATTTTGAGGAAATAGAGGATAAATTAGCACATTAAAAATTTGTTTGTTTTTTGTTCCTTGATTTAAAAAATCAAGAAGACTACAAACGTGTAAGGACCTGACCGGAAAATAGAAAAAAGAAAGGTTTTTATGAGAAAAGTTTTAAATGTTGTTCTGTTTATAGTATTTTTGTCCATGATGGTTTCCCTTGTTCTCTTGTTTTTTCCGTATTTTCGGGACATTGAATGGATAAAAATTTATAATACTGCAAGTTCTTATTTAGTTCTTGGATACTTAATTATAGAGGAGGTGATTAAAAACAGGAAAGAAAAAAGTAGTCTTAAAAAGGGAATGGGGTGATTGATTTTCAATTGTCTTTTGACATCGTCACACCCCTTCTTTAGTTTTTAATTGAAGGAATAGAAAACAAATTAGTTTGTTGGTTAGTCAGAAAAAACTAGTTCTAAAAATAATTTTAGAATTAATTTTTACTGATTAATTCAGTAATAGCACTTTAAAAATTTGTCCTTTATTTCTTCTTATATTAATTTAAAGAAGGGTGGTAAAACACCTAAAAATTTAGTTATGGATTTTTCGAGGAAAACCTCACCCATAGCCGCTGTCATGAGTGATCAACCTTTGGAGGTAAAAATCATGAATATAAAGTTTAACTCGGATTGGGGTCCGATTATCGAAAAGCTTTGTTTGCGTTCATTAGCAAACGTAAGCTTTGGCAACAAATCTGACAATAAATTTGTTGTCAAAAAAAATAAAATTTATTTTCGTCATTATTTTATAAATGATGAAATAAAAAGAAAGTATGTCATCTCTTTCCCCAAAAGGGATGATTCAGAGATCCTTGTAAAGGAAATTGAAACAGGGAGAAAGGAGGTAATTTGTTACGGAAAAAACAAATCTTCTCATAAAGATATTGCTTTTTTTGTAACCGGAAAGAGGAATATCCGTTAAAAGGGAAAGGTGTAGTGTGGTTTTTAAATAAAAAGTCGGAACGAAAGTTCATTTTTTATCAAAATTGTCTGCCATCTACACCTTCCCTTAGTTTTTAATTTTGAGGAAATAGAGGACAAATGTTTTGCTTGACCTGTTTACAAATGATTTGATCTGGACAGGTTAGAATTTTTTGTAAACAGATTAAGCAGAATACTAATAAAAAAGCTGGCAATAAAAGGCTAGTTTGTACTTTAAAAATTTGTTTGTTTTTTGTTCCTTCAAGATTTAAAAAATCAAGAAGAGACTATTTATTTTTAAATCTTCATCACCTGACCAGAAACGGCAGGTATACGTTCAAAACGTGGATGGGGATTTGGG
>CAZOQV010000028.1:0-7349 GCA_964582365.1 uncultured Gammaproteobacteria bacterium
CTTTAAAAAACTGCAAGCCGACTTTGATCCATTGAGTCGTTAAACAGGGTTAAAACAATTATGCTAAGTCAAAACTTAGTGCTTTAGCAACTGATTTTTCCAATTATATTGGTAAAATTGCTGCTCCAAATTACGCTACTGCGCAAGCATTAGCTTAAGAAGCCATTTTTTAGTCTTCCATTCTAGAGGAGATTAGAAAGTGTTAACTAAACTAGAATGCTGTCTGATAGTTCTCGACTATTATTGGACTTAAGAGAGGGGTAATGCCCTCAATAATCGACATTTCAACACTTTTCGCTTACTTTAGTTGTTGAAAGTGTAGGAGAAAGTAATTTAAGCTTGTAGACGTTTTTTACAGTCGACTTTCGGACCTCGGTTCATTACCGAGCATCTCCTCAAACGAAACCCACCTCTCCGAAATTTCGGAGACCCTCCCTTGATCCCGCAGTGGCGGGACAGGCAATGGAGGGCTTATTTAAGAGTTTTCTTTATTTCTTTGGCTTTGATTTTTTCGCGTTTTTCATACTTGCGCATTTTGCGGCCGACACCAATTTCGACTTTAAACCACTTCCCTTTTAAAAAGATAGAAATGGGAATTAACATATATTTTTGATTGCGATAACTGAGCAATTTAGCAATTTCTTTTTGAGATAATAATAAATTTCGTTCTTGAGTGGTGTCGATTTCTTGACCTTGAGAATATTTATATAAAGGAATTTTAAAATTAAAAAGAACTGGCCTACCGTCTTGGATTTCAACCCTAGAACTGGCAAATTGTGGAGTTTGAACACGCAAAGATTTGGCGTCAGAGCCAGTTAAGGCAATGCCGGCTTCATATTTGGCGATAAATTCATAATCTCGCGATTCTTTGTTGAAATGTTTCACAATGTATTCTATCAAACCCACCCACCCTTCGGGTACCCTCCCTTGTTGTTTAAATCCTCTCTCCGGATAAACCGGCATCTCCCCTTAACAAAGGGAGAAATTTTAATTAAAATTGGATGGAATAAATTTTTTGGTCGGAGCAGAGAACATAAATAAGACTGTCGATTTCATTAAAGGCGATATCGTTGATTTTTAAATTACCAAGATTATATTTTGAAAGCAATTCTCCTGATTTTTGATAAATATAAACAATATTATTATCGTCGACAAAAGATAAATATTCTTTTTGTTGAGTAACATCAATATTGTCAGTTTTAGTAAATTGAGCAGTTTGACTGGGGACAAATTCTTGTTTAACACCACTTAAAAATGGAGAAATTAAACCGCTTTGATAAAGAACCCAAATTTTGCCATTAATGGAAAGTGAAGCGGCACCTAAATTTAGTTTGATATCATTTTTTAACCAATTTTGAGCTTTGGAAAAACCAGTAGAATTGGGAGTAAATTTCCAAATGGTTTGATTTTCAGAATCTAGGACATAGGCCGATCCATTCCAAAATTTAAAATCCGAAGCTTTAATGTCAGCAAGACTAATTTTGGAAGTTAAGTCGCTTTTACCAACCAGATAAATATTTTCATCATCCATTAAATAAAGATTGATTTTGTCGAGAGCGAGATTGGTGGCCGTTTTAATTTTATCGGAAATTAAAACTGACTTAGCTGATTTTGAATTAGTATCAAAATAGTCAATTCGACCATTAGTTGGGTCGAGAAGATAAATTTTGTCATCATTGAAAATAATCTTTTGAAATTGGGAATTAGCAATTATTTGAGTGGTATCGTAGATAAAATCCGGAGAATAACTTTCAGGTGAACCCGTCTGAGAAAGAATTGTTTTTAACTGAGAATTATAATTTTCAATTTCATCTTGATGAATTTTTAACGCAAGCATTTTTTCAATGGTGGTTTGGGCAACCATGGAGGCTTCTCGAGCGCTGTCGAGACTTAGACTTTTGGTTTTATTTATGTTTTCAATTTGAGACTCTATTTCTGTCTTTAATGCTTGATATTGATTTTCAATTTTTTGAGTTTTATTTTTTTGATAGCCAAAATAAGTGCTGAGTAAAAGAACAATAACTAAAATTATGCCTAATAACAGGCTGATTTTTTTTCTTTTACTAACTTCCCGGCTTTCATGATGAGGAATAAAAACAGATTTTTCATTTTTATTATTACTAATAGCTTGAATATTATCGGTGGAAATATCTTGGTCTTCTTGTTCAACTTCAACGAGAGCGGCGGCTAAATTTTTTTGATCTTTTAAAGAAAAAATAGCTGATAAAAAATTCTCTTCAATGTTTTGAATTTTTGAATCTGATAAAAATAATTTTATTTTTTGCCAAGTGATTTTTTCAAAAAAAGAGTTGGTTGAAAGAAAAATTCGGTCTTGGTTTTTAATTGGACCATTAAGAGTCTCTGTTTGATTACTGAGACCATCTAATAAAATACTAATTTTATCCTGACTTTTGAGAATAATTTTACCTTGGCCAGAAGTGGCTAGATAAAGATGATCTTTTAAAACAACAGCGATAACAAAATCAATTTTATAGTCTGAATAAAGAGGATTTTTGATAATAGAATCGATTGATTTTTGTAAATTGGTCAAAATGTCAGAATTATTTTCGGGATTAAAATAATTTTGATTAAATTCATAACTGATATCGTGACCGACTGAATTTAATTCTTTTTCATCTTCGGAATTTATGTTGATGAGAGCAAAAAGATGGCCTTTGGTGAATTTTAGAATTGGATCATCAGGATCATTTTCCCAATAACGGGACCATGATTTAGATTCTGAGTTGCCACTGAAAGAACGACAAATAAAATGCATTAATTAATGATACTACAATCCAAACATGGTTAAGATCAGAAGAATAGAAAAGCCAAGATGAATAAAGGAAAAAATGATAAGAACAAAATTAAATTTATCGGTAACATTTTTTGACATAGATGTTACTTGTTTGACAACGATTAAGGCAAAAATAAAATAAATAAGAGAACAAGCAACAAAGAAAATTTTAGTGATAATAAAAAAATAACTCTCTAGACCGTTGATGTTTAAAAAATTATCCATTGTTATTACCTCCATTATTTTTTTCTTCTTCTAAATCACGAAGTTCTTTTAAGAGTTTAATTATTTTTTCAGGATTAGCAACTTTTTCAAAATTTATTTGATTAATTTCGGAAGCAGTTTGAATTAAAACGTCACCATAATTAAAAAAGGTTCCTAAAACTCCCTTAACAGAAGACGATACGTCCTGAATCATGGAAAGATCGGCTTCGGCAAAATGTTTATTCAAAAGATTATTAAAATCGATATCGACAACTCTTTCGTTGGTAACTAAAAAAAGATTGAAATACCAAGATAAAAATTTTTCAAAAGCATAAATGAAAGTAATCAAATACCAAAAAAGAACGGCAGAAAATTGATATTGAGGAGGGAAAAAATTTAAAAAAGTGAAATAGTGGAAAAATAAAGGAACAAAAAGCATTAAAGCGGTAACGGCGATCCAAGAAAGATTATTAATCCAATGTGGACGAACGGCTAAATAAATTTCTTCATTTTCATCGCGTTCGGCAAAAGTTAAAACTTTGGGACGAACCAAAAAAGAAGAAAAGGGACTTTTGGAATGGCCTAAAATATCATAAACTTTTTGATTAAAATCTTCTTTTTTAGAGGTATCAGTTTTTTCTTCGATAATTGGGTCTTTTTTCTTTGGAATTTCTTTTGGTGGTGTTTCTTTTGGTGATTCTTTAATCGGAGAAGAGACGACAATTTCATCATCTGGAGCAACAGTATCTAAATCTTTGGAACGGTTCATAACCTATTATAACAATTAATAATTGATAATTAAAAATTAATAATATTTATTTCTTTTCAATATTAAATAAGTCTGATTTGGCAACGAGAGCACCAGGAGCACGAAGGTTAAAAACGGTTCTAAAATTACTGGCAGAAAAATTAAAATTACCTTTGTCGGTAGAAACATAAACTGTTTTAGTGATACCAGAAGTTGAATAGTCAACTGAAACAGAATTAATAGAAGAGATTGGACCACCTTTATCTTCTACTTGACGACGAAGCTCATCTTTTGACCAAGCATTGCCATCACAAGAACCAATACAATTTTGGATTTGAGACAAATGCGAAGAATCATTAGTTTTAGAAAAATATAAAACAGCGTTAATAATGTCGGCAAATTCATCGTTGCTTAACCAAGGATGAGAACGACCATAGGCATTATTACTACGAGTTTTGTACCATCCTTTATAAAACCAAGGTGAAGCACTGACTTTTTCATAAGAATTGTTAGGCCAACAAGACTGACTACCACAGGTAGTGTCCCAAACACTAGGGGTAGTGTGTTCTCGGGTGGTGTAACCAATAGTGGCACCACCAGAAGTTGAGGCATACATAGTAGAAAAAATATTACCGGTTTTATTACTTTTGACAACCATACCTCGAGTATCTTCGACGGCTTGTTTCCATTTACCTGGAGAATTAAGACGAGAAGTTGAATAAACTTGACAAGCTTCAGTAGTACAAATAGTGCCAGTACGGTTATTAGTATAACTTAAAGCATAAGTACGAGCAGCAATAGCTTGAGCTTTAAGAGCTTCATAACCGCCATTGTCTCCCCACCTGGCTGGCATTTCAGCAATACCAACTAAATAATTTTCTTCAAAAGGAAGAGTACCAGCAGAGGTTTTTATAGAACCAGAAGTGTCAATTTTTTCAATACGAATGTCACCATAATAGGCTTTTAAAATTGCTTCATAGTTTTGACCAGACTTGGCCCGACCATAGGCACCATATTGAGACATGCCTTTGCGATGAGGAGCGCCAAAAGAAAAAGCAGCGAAAGCAGGAGAGAAACCAGGATTATAATCGGCGCGAGAAGCAGGATCATCAGAAGAAGAAACATCTCCGACAGAGGTATTAAACATGGCGGTTTTTTCAGCAATTAAAGATTGTTGTTTTTGAGACAACTCAGCTTTGTAAGTTTCGGCTTTTTTGATTTCTCCGGCTAAAAAGTTAGAACGAGTTTCTAAATCTTTTTTAATTTTGGCAAGCTTTGTTTTCTCGGCTTCAAGTTTAGTTTTGTTATCATTCAACACCTTAATATCGGTAGAATATTGAGTAATAGTGTTTTTGTCTTGAGAAATTATGGATTGATACCAAGCAAATTGTTGAAATAAAGAGCTACCTTCTTTTTTAATTGAAGAAGAAAAAAGGATAGTAAATGAATTAAATTTTTTACTGTTTTTGTAATAACGTTTAACTCGTTCCGAAAGTAAAAGTTTTTGAACAGCTAAATCTGATTCTTTATCAACTAATTTTTGAGATAAATCAGACACTTGAGATTCGACTTGAATTATTTGTTTTTTAGCAGAAGCAATTTTTGAAGCCAAGCCTGTCGATTCTTTTTGAAGAGGGGCGATAGCTTTTTCTAGATCAGCGATTTGTTTGGTGATATTGGCGATATCGTCATCGATATTAGCAAAAACGAAACCTACTCGCCCTTTAGACACTCCCCATTGAAAAGGGAGGATTAGAAATAAGAAAAAAAAGATAATAATTACTGATAATTTTTTGACCTTTAGATGCACAGATTAATTCTAACATTTGATATACTAGAAATATGTTAAGGAGAAAAATATGGTTAATAGTGACGTTTTTAATTAGTTTTGGATTTGTTTTGAAAAATTCTGTCTTGGCACAACACGGATATGACCCTTTTTATGGTTGTTCTGCTACATCAATTAATACTGCTTTGGGTTGTATACCAATAGAAATGAATATATTTATACCTTGGTTAATGACTTGGTTATTTGGAGTAGCAGGTGGAATTGCCTTTTTACTGATGGTCTATGGATTTATTTTAATTGCATCTTCTGGTGGAGATGAAAAGAAAATACAGGGAGCTAAAGAGACGATTACTTCGGCAATAGTTGGACTATTGATTTGTGTTTTTTCAGTATTTATTTTAAGACTGATTACTGTTAATATTTTACAAATTCCAGGAATAAGTTAATGATAAATATTTTAACTAATAAAGTTTTAGCAGCAGATGTAGTTTTACCAACTGACCCAACAGGATTTACTGATATAGGAAGTATTATTGGTGGAAACGGCACACGCAAAGGGCTTTTGCCATATATTTATGTAGTAGCTGGATTAATTTTATTGTTAATGTTAATTAGTGGTGGAATTGGATTAATGACATCGGCAGGAAACCCAGATAAATCAAAGGTGGCTTGGGGAAAAATCACTGGTGGATTAATTGGATTTTTAATTATATTTGTGTCTTATTTTATCGCCAAGATTGTGGAAGTGTTGTTGGGTGTGAGTTTTATGTAAAAACAAAACCCTTCCATCCTTCGGACACCTTCCCTTGACAGGGCAGGAAATTTTTTATTTAAATCCTCTCTCCCCGATGTTCATCGGGGTATCTCCCCTTAACAAAGGGAGAGAATTTTATTTTCCCATTCGGCGGTCGCGTTGTTGGTACCAATAAATAGCTTCATCGAGTTTGGCTGGAGTAAAATCGGGCCAAAGAATATCGGTAAAATAAAGTTCAGCATAAGAAGTTTGCCAAAGAAGAAAATTGGATAGTCGAAATTCTCCACCCGGACGAATAACTAAATCAGGATCTGGCTGATCGTGAGTATATAAATATTTGGAAACTAATTCTTCGTTGACTTGAGATGGTTTAATACCATCTTTAATTATATTTTTAATAGCAGTAACAATTTCATCACGACCACCATAATTGAGAGCAACATTAAATTTGAGACGTTCTTGATCAAGAATCATGTCAACGATTTTTTTAATAGCTTTGCGAACTTTGAGAGGAAAAGCTTGAAAATTACCTAAAACAAAAAATTTAATGCCTGATTTTTTATATTCTTCACTTTTTTCTTTAACAATTCTGATTAATAGATTAAAAATACCTTTAACTTCGGCAACAGAACGTTTACGCCAATTTTCAGTAGATAAGGCATAAACAGTAAGATGAGTAATCCCAATTTCTTTGCAATGATCAATTATTTTTTCTAAATTTTGGGCACCGGCTTTGTGACCATCGCCAGAAGGAAGATTGCGAGCGGTGGCCCAACGACGATTTCCGTCCATAATAATGGCGATGTGTTTTGGTAAAGTATTTTTATCAATTTCCATATGATTGTTTAGTCGTAGTTTAGCAAAAAAAACCTCCGAAGTTACTCGGAGGATTTTTAGATTAAAATTAATTCACATTTTGTTTAGAGCCGAACTGTTAGTACCAGAAAGCCACACCCTAGTCTTGCGACTACGGAATGGTTGAGATGATCCAATCTTATGGATTGGATATAAACCTCAAAGGAGGTGATCCATCCGCACCTTCCAGTACGGATACCTTGTT
>CAZOQV010000029.1:0-5587 GCA_964582365.1 uncultured Gammaproteobacteria bacterium
AAAAATGCCCTAGAAAAAATAAAAAATATTGAGAAAAATTCTCGATATTTTGAGTTTATTTTTTCTAGGGCCTGACGTCAGTTGGTAATTTTTATGTCTTGTGAATTTCTAAGCCGTATCTTTTAACTGCCTTTTCGAGAAGTGGGATTTTTGTTTCATCAACCAGAATTACTGTAGGGTCGGAGGAACTGGCTTCGACGCTGATATAAGGAGGTAGACGAGTGATAACATCTTCAGCATTGAGTGGCGGCAAACCATCCCAATTAGCAGTGACCGAAATTTTTGACATAAAATTCTCCTTTTAGGATTTTTGTTTTTTGTCAAATAACGTTATCTATATAAACAGACTTGCGTCTGGAATCTTATTTGAAATATTGTTTAGAGATATTTTTAGAATTTAAAACAGTTACCAACTGTGAAAGTGCGTTAACTCGGAATCAATCGCAATGATTAATTGAGTTGCGAATATGTTAACAAAAAAACATAAAATAATCAAATCAAATTATAGGATAATTGTGAAGATTTGTGGTATACTTAATCAACTTTATGAAATTGTATTTTGTAGTATCTTCAAGATTAGTGGTTGATGATCCGAAATTTTATTCTAAGATGTATTCTTTTTTAGCTAGCGAAGGAAAAATGGTAAGTGATAAAGTGATGGAATGGATTAAAAAAGGGGTTAAAGATATTAGTGGAGCTCCATTACGTGTTAAAAGAGAAAAATATATTCAATCAATTGATTCAGTAAAGAAAGCTGATGTTATAGTCATGGAAGTTTCAGGACATAGTATGTCGATGGGTTATTTAATTAGTAAAGCTTTGGAAATGAACAAGCCAGTGATTGCCTTGCATGATAAAAAACATATTCCGTCTTTCATCAAAGGGATTGATAATCCGAAATTAATAATTTCAGAATATGAAAGTGAAAATATGGAAGAGGTTATAAAAGAAGCATTGAAAAAAGCAAGCAGTTTAATTGATATTAGATTTAATTTTTTTATTAATTCGAAAATATTAAATTATTTAGATTGGGTGGCTCAAAAAAGAATGCAACCACGATCGGTATTTTTAAGAAGTTTGATTGAACACGAGATAAAAAAGGATAAGGAATTTAAGTCTTAAATTTAGACTTAGTTTTTAGCCAATATTTAGATTGGCGGCAAAGTTTGGAAATGTCTGATGGGTTTTTTAAAATTGATTTGACTAATTCTTCAAGAAAAATAGTATTTTGAGAACCTTTAATTAAAATTGTTTCACTACCCTTGATTTGACTTTTTAAAAATTCTGAAGCAGTCCACCAATTAAGAAATTTTTGAGATTTATCGCCAAAATATTTGGTAGTTTCCGGACCAACACTAATAATTAAATCAGCCGATTTTATAGCTAAATCATAGATTTTTTGGTGTTCAATTTTGGTTGAATCGCCGATTTCACGCATATCCCCAAGAACGGCAATTTTCTTTGATTTAAAAGTGGCGAGAAATTTTAAAAATTCAGCACAGGCCACTGGAGAAGAGTTGTAGGAACTGTCGATAATGGTAGTATTTTTGATACCGTCTAAAATTGAAGAACGGGAAGGTGGCAAGATAAAATTGGTTTGAATATTTTTAATAGCTTCTTGATAATTAATATTAAAAATACGAGCCAGAGAAAGGGCGGCACCAAAGTTAATTTGATAAATGTCGGGGAGGAAAAATTTATCCAGTTTAATTTTAGTAGGAACTATTTCAATAATATTTTTATTCTGGGTGTATTTTTTAACTAATTTGTCTTGACTATTAATAATAGCAATTTTGGCTTGATTGACTAATTTGGCTTTTTCTTGAGCTATTTGGTCGATAGAATCAAATTTATTAAGATGGACCGAACTGACATTTAAAAAAATGCCAATATCAGGTTTAACCACAGAAAGAAGATAGTTCATATTTTTTGGCCATGAAGCCGAATCAATACCCATTTCTAAAATTAAAATATCGTAAGATTGCCAATTAGTAAGATATTTTAAAGGGGAAAGAATAATCATTTGAAGCCAGGCAAAAAAATTGTAGTCATTGAGTTTTAAACCAAGCAGGCTTAAAGGTAGTCCTGATTCGGAGTTGCAATTATTATTGGTTTTGATTTTATATTTTTTAGGAAAAATTGATTGACAGGCGATTAAAGTGGAACTTTTACCAGCAGAACCAGTGATACCAACTATATCTAATTGTTTCTTTTTTATCTTTTGAAGGAAACGGATTTTTTTTAATTGAAGTTTGGCAAAAAACTTGATGTAAGCCAAAACGAGAAGAGAAATATTTTTTTTCACTATAGATATTTTACCAGGTATAATGATTAATATGAAAAAAATTAAAGTAGTAGTTTTGATGGGTGGAATTAGTAGCGAGAGAGAAGTATCTTTAATTTCGGGAAATGAAGTGGCTAAAAATTTGGATAAAGAAAAATATGAGGTAGTAAAGGTTGATTTTAATGGTGATTGTAGTTGGATTGATGCAATAAAACCAGATTTAGTTTTTATCGTGTTGCATGGTAAATATGGAGAAGATGGAACAATCCAAAGTTTATTGGATTCTGTTGGTCAAAAATATACGGGTTCAGGAGCGGCGGCATCAATTTTAGGAATGAATAAAATGTTTTTTAAGTTTTTGGTGAATAAAGAAAAAATAAAAAATCCTAAAGCAATATTTTTGAGAGATAAAAATATTAACATGAAAGATTTAGAAAAATTGGGGTGGCCAGTGGTGGTTAAGCCAGTTTTAGGAGGATCAAGCATTGGAATTTCAATAGTTAAATCGAAAGAAAAATTAGAGGAAGCAATTAATTTGGCTTTTGAACATGATAAAGAGATCTTGGTTGAAGAATATATAAAAGGAACAGAAGTGTCTTGTGGGTTAATTGAAGATAAAGGAAAAGTGATTGCTTTACCGGTGATTGAAATATGTCCAAAGACTGATTTTTTTGATTATAGCTCAAAATATAATGAAAAATTATGTCAAGAAATTGTGCCAGCCAGGATTTCTGATGAATTAAGTCAAGAGATTTTTAAAATATCAAAAAAGATTTTTAAATTATTAAAATGTAGAGGAATGGCGAGAGTTGATTTTATTATTAAAAATAATGAGCCGTATGTGTTGGAAATTAATATTATTCCAGGAATGACATCACAATCATTATTGCCAAAAGAGGCGAGGGAAGCGGGGATAAGTTATCCGGAACTTTTGGATAAAATAATTGAGGCAACACTGAGGGCTTGACTGGACAGAAATTAGATACTAAGATGGTGAAGATATTAAAAATATGGAGAAACATGTTTTATCAGTAGAGCAGTTTAATAAAGAGAGTTTGGATTTTTTATTTCAAAAAGCAGATGAGTTTAAAGAACAGATTGACGATCCGAAACAACGACGAGATTTAGCGGATAAATATTTTGGACGACAATTGTGTCCGTTATTTTACGAACCATCAACTCGAACCAGATTGAGTTTTGAAAAAGCGGCGCTTAATTTTGGAATGGGGGTATCAGGTACTGAAAATGCTAAGGAATTTTCGTCAGCAATTAAAGGAGAAACATTAGAAGACACAATAAAGGTGATAGGTGGTTATAACTTTGATGTAATAGTGATGCGTCATCATGAAACTGGAGCGGCGGCACGAGCAGCAAAAGTGAGCAATACACCAATTATCAATGCGGGTGATGGTAAAGGTGAACATCCAACTCAGACATTATTGGATGTTTATACAGTTAGTAGAAAGTGCGGAAGATTGAATAATTTAAATGTGGTTATTGGTGGTGATTTAGCAAATGGAAGAACGGCTCGATCATTAGCAAAAATGATGTCGACATACGAGAATAATCGAATTAGTTTTGTGTCGATACCAGAATTAAGAATAGGGGAAGATATTAAAGAATTTCTTAGAGAAAAAGGAACTAAATTTGAAGAGATGTCTGAATTGCCGCAGGCTTTCGAAAATGCAAATGTGGTTTACTGGACCAGATTGCAAAAAGAAAGAGGGGAAAATCTAGAGTTATTAAATAATAAAAGTCTGGTGATTAATGAGGAGTCGCTAAAATTATTGCCAGAAAAAGCTATAATTATGCATCCGTTACCAAGGGTGGATGAAATAAGTGTCGAGGTAGATTCGGATCCAAGAGCGGTTTATTTTGAACAGGCTAAAAATGGATTGTATATTAGAATGGGATTGATTGATGGGATTTTTTCAGGTACTCTTTTCAAACCGTCTGCGGCTTGAAGTATAATTTAATTTTTTTAATTTTAATTTTAATTCGGTGACAAAATCGTTGTTGATTTTTGATTTAAAATTAGGAAAAGAATTGATAAGACGGGTGATTTTAGAATTAATTTTAATGTCGAGGTGTTGAGAAATGATTTTCTTTAATTTGATAAGGGAATTAAAAGTGTTGGTGGCGTCGATTATAAAATAAATTAAAAATACTACAACGCCAAAAAAGCCGATATTTTGAGAAAGAAATTCGACTATAAAAATAATGTTTGGATGAATAAAAGTTAAAACTAAAACTGATAAAATTCCCCAACAAAGAGAAGTTCCAAGACAAATTCGACCATTGAGATTAAATGGTTCAGATGAGTAATTCCACCAGCTTATTTTAAAAATCTTTTCAAAAAAATAACTGGTTAAATATTCAAGAAATGAGGTAATAATTGTGGCCATAACAAAAAAAAGTAGGAAATTGGAATTAAAAGGGTAAACAAAAAGAATAATTATTAAAGCTCCGAAGCCATAAATTGGGCTAAATGGACCATCTAAAAAGCCAATATTAACGAAGTGACCATTTTTTAAAGAAATATAAATGGTTTCAATACACCAACCAAATAAAGAGTAAAAAATAAAGAGATAAAAAATATCCAAGAAGAGCATTTATATAATTTTACCAAAAAAAGGCCCCGACAAACATCGGGACCTTTATAAAAATTATTTTTTATTTGATGACTTCAACTTTAACTGATGGGCCCATGGTGGCACAAAGAGCTAATTTTCTAATTTTATTAGATTGAATTACTTTAATTAATTCAGTAACATTGGCCATAATTTCTTCTTCTGATTGAGAAGTTTTGCCAACAACAATATGAATTACAGGGGCTTTCTTTTCAGTTTTTATAATGGTTTTAGCAACTGAAAGTTTTTTAAGAGAATCTTCTGGTTTATCGGTAAGAGTGCCATTTTTTGGATTTGGCATTAAACCTTTTGGACCTAAAATTCTAGCCAAAGGTAACAATTTTGGCATGGTGGCTGGAGTAGCAATTAAAATATCAAAATTAATTTTGTTTTCTTTTAATTCAGCTAAAATAGTGTCATTTAAAATGACCACTTTTTTACTGGTAGTTTCGAGATGAGGAAAATTAATTTCACCAATATTACCAATGTCTAAAACAGTGACATGGGCTTCAAATTTACCTTCAAATTTAGAAAAAGAAGTTGCTTTAGCTAATTTAACAGCCTCTTTAAGAGGGTAGTACTTATTAACATCAATTTTAGCTTTGGCAGCTAAATATTTTTTAGATCGCTTTTTAGCAACCTTAGTTACGGTAGTAACTTCTTCTTGTGGAGT
>CAZOQV010000029.1:5687-7209 GCA_964582365.1 uncultured Gammaproteobacteria bacterium
ACGGCCTTTTGTCCCGCAGCTGCCGGGACTTCCACTTTGGTTTGTTTTGCCTTTTTGGCTTTGTTTTCTTGAGTGGTTTTGCTCATAGTTATAAATTTAATTAATAATTAATAATTAATAATAAAAAATTTTTAAAATTTTCGAATTTTCAAAATCCAATTTTCAATAAATGATTTAATTATTTAATTTTAAAATTAAAACATTAATTAATTGTTTGGTATTTGAAAATTGGGAATTGGAATTTAATTAATAATTTCGACACCCATGGATTTGGCGGTGCCCATAATGGAACGTTTGGCAGCTTCCAAATCTTTAGTGTTTAAATCAATAATTTTCTTTTTAGCGATGTCTTCAACTTGACTCATGGTTAATTTACCAACTTTTTCTTTACCAGGAGTACCTGTACCTTTGGAAATACCAGCTATTTTTTTGATCATGTCAGAAACAGGTGGTTGTTTTAGAACAAATTCGAAAGAACGATCTTCGAAAATAGTAACAACGGCAGGAATAACACTGCCTTTCATGTCTTGGGTTCGATCATTGAATTCTTTGCAGAAATCCATGATTTTAATACCGTGAGGACCAAGAGCAGTTCCACATGGAGGTGCTGGAGTAGCGCCACAAGCGGGAAGATTTAATTTGACGATTATTTTAATTTTTTTAGCCATATTTGAGTTATAAAGTTATAAAGTTTATCAAGTTATAAAGTTAGAGTTCTTTCGAAACTTGTAAGAAATCGAGTTCGACTGGAGTTTCTCGTTCGAAAATAGAAACTAAAACTCTGATTTTACCTTTTTCCTGATCGATAGATTCAATAGTACCAATGAAATCAGTAAACGGTCCATTGATAATTTTGACAACATCACCGATAGTGAAAGGAGTTTGATATTTTGGTTTGTCTTCTTCGGTAGTTTGAAGAATTTGGTCAACTTCTTTTTGAGAAATAGGAGAAGGAGTGTTTTCAATACCGATAAATCCAGTAACACCTTGAGTGGTGCGAACTGTGATCCAAGAGTCATCGTTCAAAACCATTTGAACTAAAACATAACCAGGGAAGGTTTTTTCTTGGGTTTTAACCTTTTGGCCACGACGAATGACCATTTTACTTTGAATTGGAACGATGGCTTGGAAAATTTGATCTTCCAGTCCCATGGTTTTAATTCTAATTTTTAAAGCTTCGATAGCTTTGTATTCGTGACCAGAATAAGTGTTGACGACATACCAAGCAGCATCGATGCTGGGTTCGAAAGGGGAGAGTTTGAAAAGAAACTCTTTTTTATTAGTTTTTGCAGAAGTTTTTGGCATATTTTTATTCGAATGTTTTTCCTGAGGGAGAAGCGACCGTCGGGATAACATTCTCTGTTGGAGTAACTGATTGCTCGGTGGTATTTGTAGTAGTTCTAAAATTACCTAAAAGAGAAATCGAATTAGTAAACAAATAATCAAAACCCCCCAAAATTAGGGAGATAATAATTGAGATTGATATTACCACAATTGTGAGCTGAATTAAAGCCTCTTTTTT
>CAZOQV010000030.1:0-7032 GCA_964582365.1 uncultured Gammaproteobacteria bacterium
TGTTTCTTCTGCATTCTTTTTTGGGTTCCATCCAGTCATTTTTTTAATTTTTTCACAATTTGTAATATACAATTTCAAATCAACTGGTCTATTTTCTGCAACCGATTCAATGGTAATTTTATTACCAGTCACTTTTTCACATATCGCTGTTAATTCTTTTAACGATACACTGTTTTCAAGTCCTCCTCCAATATTAAATACTCCACCATTAAATTTATCGATGTCACTTATTTGAATATCTAATAAATCAAAAAAATCATTAATATGGATAAAATCTCTAACTTGTTTGCCTTGACCACCGTAACCAATATAAGATAGTTTGCCTCCAAAGATATGTCTGGCCACCCACAAGACAAAAACCCCCTGGTCAACCTTCCCCATCTGCCACGGCCCTGTAATGACCCCAGATCTATTAATAAATCCCTTTATTCCATAATTATAAATATATTCCTGCAACATTATCTCTGCTGATAATTTTGTTGCTCCATAAAGTGATCTTGGCCCGTCGATTGGAAAATCTTCAGCTATTCCCAAAGCCGAAGCCCCAACCACAGTCTGATGATCTTCTAACACAAATTTATTTTTCTCTTCTCTAAAATTTAATTTATTTATTGTTTCAATTGGATAAACTCGACTTGTCGAAATAAAAACAAAAGCAGATTTATTTTTTCTAGCAAATTCTAAACAATTTAAAGCTCCAATCAAGTTAGTACCAATTAAATATTCAGGAGATGAATTAACCCCCGCCATCACCGATGGCTCAGCTGAACACTCAATAATTAAATCGATCTCTCCTAATTTATCAAAATCTTTAGTATTTCTTACGTCTCCATTAATAAATTTAATTCCCAATTCTTTTAATCTAGGCAAATTTAATTCCGATCCACGTCTTATTAAATTATCCATCACCACTATATTTATCTCTGGGTATTTAGTTTTAAATTTAACTGCTAAATTAGAACCAACAAAACCAGCCCCTCCAGTTATCAAAATATTTTTATAATTCATTCTTGTTTAAAAATGACCATTTTTGCAAATATCTTCCAAAATTTCATCTAAATTATATTTAAAATCCCATTCAGGATAATCTTTTTGAAATTTAGATACATCACTAACATACCAAATATGATCTCCAATTCTGTTTTGGTCAGTATATTCAATTACCGCTTTTTTTGATAATAATTTTTCTGTTTTAGTAATTGCCTCAAGCATTGATACGTTAGAATGTCTTGAACCACCCATATTGTAAACTTCTCCCTGTCGTGGTTTCAAATAAACATTATAAAAAGCATTAACTAAATCAGAAGAATGTATATTGTCTCTAACTTGCTTTCCTTTATAACCAAAAATAGTATATTTAGTGCCAGTGGCAATACATTTAACTAAATATGCTAAAAATCCATGTAATTGCGTTCCACTATGACCAGAACCAGTCAAGCATCCACCTCTAAAAACTGTTGTATTTAGTCCAAAATATTTTCCATATTCTTGAACCATCAAATCAGCCGCTGCTTTAGAAACTCCAAAGATACTATGCTTTGTATTATCAATACTCATTTCTTCACTAATTCCTTCTTTGTAAAACGGATGTGTTTTTTCTATTTCCCATCTAGTTTCCAACTCTACTAATGGCAAAAAATTAGGGTTGTCACCATAAACCTTATTAGTTGAAGTATAAATAAAAGTTGCTTTAGGACAATATTTTCTATAATTTTCCAACATTACCAAAGTTCCGTTGGCATTAACTGTAAAATCAGTTAATGGCTCTTTAGCCGCCCAATCATGCGATGGTTGCGCCGCGGTATGAACAATTAAATCAAAAGAAAATTCTTTGAAAACCTCTTCTATTTTTTCATTATTTCTAATATCTATTTCAAATAGTTTAAATTTATTTCCATATTTTTCTTTTAATAAACCAGCTTGCCATTTTGTGCTAGCTTCATCACCAAAAAAATATTTTCTCATATCGTTATCTATTCCCACCACCATGAAACCCTTATCAATAAAAAATCTAACTGTTTCCGAACCAATAAGGCCAGACGATCCAGTTACCAATATAGTTTTATTTTTCATTATTGATTCAATTTATCTAAAAGGTTTTTAGCATCAGTAAAAGCAGGCATAACTTTTAATATTTCTTTTAAAATTGAAATAGCCTGATCATTTCTCCCCATATTAGCATAAACCACTGCCGCTACATAGGCCACTTGAATATCATTTGGTTTAACTTCATTTAATCTATTTAAATGATCCATTGCCAGATCATATCTTTTTTCAGTTAAATCAATTTGAAGTAAACTAAAATAACTTTGATACAGTTGTGGTCCATAAGAAAGTGCAGTTTCATAGCTATCTCTGGCTAAATCATATCTTCCGATTTTATAAAAAATATTAGCCCTATTGTGATAAGCGTCAGCATAATTTGGTTTTACTATTACTGATTGAGTAAAACCTTTTATTGAATTTAAATATTGATTTAATTTTCCCTCATTTGTAGTTTCCAATTGAGCCAATTTATCATAATCATCACCGATATTGTTCCAAGCGTTATGACTGTTTGGAGACACCTGACAAGTGTTGACCCACAAATTATGATTTGTTTGCCAATCAATATTTCTTAAAAAAACTCTCACCGAATAAGCTGCGGATATAAGTATAAAAAAGATAGAAAGTGGAATTTTCCATTTTTTATTAAATTTCTGAAAAAATAAAACTAAAAATAAACAAAAACCAAGACTTCCTAAAAATATATATCTTTCCGCTACCAACCAACTAATTTTAACCGGAAGCATCGATGGAGAAGCTGCTAAAAAAATAAATGTCAATGCAAAAAATATCCTTTTATCTTTAAAGAAAAAATAACCAACTCCAACTAAATAAATCAAAATAATTGCCCAATTTAACCAAGTCGGCAAAATATACATTGTATGATAAAGAGTTAAATCAGATGGGACTAAAATCAATTGTAAATATTTAGCAACTGATGTTGGATATTGAAAAAACGGATCATAAAAAATACCATTAGATCCATTATATCCAGCATTTACAGTATTTATTCTATTTATCAATGGTTTCCATAAAAACGCCGCTAAAGCCAAAAAAATTAAAGACATCACCAATATAATTTTACCTAAGTTAACCTTTTTTTTAAGTTTATTTTCAAAAGAAATCCAATATAAAATCACTAACAAAGGCATCGCTGCAAATCTGGTTTGTTCCGCTAAAAAAGAAACTACAATCAAAACTAAAAAGCTATATAAATATTTTTTATTTTCCGTTTTCGAATAAAGTATTATGGCAATCAAAGATATCAAAACAAAAAAAGCATTTAATAAGTAAGGTTTTCCAGAAATCCAAGTTACCGCCTCCACGTGTACTGGTAACAATGCAAATAAAATAGTAGTTAACTTGGCTGTCTTTTTTTCAAAAAGAATTGAAATAAAAACAAAGGCAGTCAAAATAACAATTAAATAAATCAAAAGGCTAAAAACATGAAAAGGAACCGAGCTATCAACTCCAAAAATATTTGCCAAAAACCAGTTAGTAACTGAAGTAAGCAAACCTTTAATTTGATCACTGAAATTAGTAATTGTTGGATTTTGAGAAATACTAGCATAATCATCAGACACAAAATCGCCCTTCATCCCATTTAAATAAAGCAAAGCAACACCACCAAGCATAATCAATAAAAATTTCCAACTTTCCTTAATTATTTGCCTAATACCCTTAACCGGCTCATTTTTTAGTTCTTCAATCTGTTTTGAAACAACCTCCAACCTTCTCAATTCTTTCATTTTTTTCTGCGACATATTTCATTTTATCAAAACTTTTAAATTGTTTTATCGATAAATCTTATTTCATACATCATAAGTCAAGACTCTTGAATAATTCGCCTAATTTCTCTTCGCTATGTCTCAATCTCATATTTTTTTCTTCAATCTTAGCCACATCAGCCATTAATGTGTTTTGTTTACTTTTTTTATCAAATTTAATTGGGAAAGAATGTTCTAAGGCGTAAAATGCCAACACTTTATTTAATAATTTCTGATCTAAACAATTTAAATCTGTCATTAAAATTAAATCAAAAGGGGATTTATAACCCAAATATTTTTCAAACGCTGTCACATAATCATCCTGACTAAAACCATTATTTTCGTTAGCCATCGAAGAAATATTTGTCATTAAAATCTTTTTAGCTTTACTTTTTTTATAAGCTTCTGTCATCCCCTCTGGTAAAAAATTAATTAGAATCGATCCATACATACTTCCAGGACAAACAATAATTACATCCGCCTTTTTAATATTTTCTATGGCTTCATTATTTGCTTTAACTTTAGGTTTCAACCAAATATCTTTTACTTTATCTAAAGACATTCTCAAATCATCCAAATTATGTTCACCACAATATTCTTTACCACTTTCAGTTTTAAAACAAAAATTAGCCGAATCGGTTGCAACTGGAATTACTTCTCCTTTTAATTCTGCCCCAGCTAAAGTTTCAAACATCGAATCAACATCAGACAAATTTCCCATTTTTTCCGTTAAAAATTGAAAAAACATATTTCCAAAATTTCTTCCTCTCCCATCTTTAAAACGAAGCATTTCTTCCCAAATTTCCTTTTGTTTACCATCGTCCCAAAGTGAAATTAAAGCTCGCCAGTAATCAGAAAAAGCTAGGATTTTTCCTCTTTCATCAGTTCTCATCCTGCCAGTATCACCACCACTATCAAAAGTCGTTACAATTGACTTAATGTCTAAAAATCCAGCCTTAATCAAAGCCTTATTTACAATTGGCATCCCCGAACCACCACCAATAGTACAAACTTTAAGATTTTTATTCATTAGCAATCATTATACAGCAAACCCCTTGGTTGGACTTTTTATTTTTTAAATATTTTTTGGAAAAAAGCCGTTACGTATTTTGATGATAAAGTCAGCACTATAACAATAGTTGTAATCGCTAAATAACTTATTATTTTTACATTTGAAGAAAGAATTTCATAAGGAAACACTCTTTCTAAAGATCTAATAATAAAACCATGTAATAAATACACCACCATACTATTTATTCCAATATTTGTTATTTTATACATTTTAGAATTAGGAATAATAATCATAATCATGGCTGATAAAATCAAAGCCACTAAATAAATTCCCAATCTAATAATTAAATTATAATTAAGAGACTGATAACTCAAAAAGCTATATAGCCACATAACATCTATCTTATTAAGAAAAATATATAAACCTAAAATTATTAAGATAGACAATAGATTTACCACAGCAACCAACAATTTGTTTTTTTTGAATTTATCAAAATCTATTTTATTTTTATTACAGTAAAATCCCAATAAGAAAAACGGAAAAAATACAAAGGTCCTCGATAAACTTAAATAGGAACCTATCGAATTATTAAACCCCGCCAATAAACCAATTACAAATGCCATTAAAATAATTTTAATATCCACTTTTTTTATAAATTGCACCAACATCCCCCAAAAAGCAAAAGACAATAAATACCATAATGTCCAGGCTGGATCCGTAAAATTATAAGTCACTCCTGTATTTTTTAATAAATATCTATTGAAAAAGAAATATAAAGTTTGAAACACCACATAAGGAAACACCAACCTCTTAACTATTTTTATTAAATTTATATTTGTGGCAAAATAACCAGAACAAAAAACAAACAATGGTATATGGAAAGAAAATATGAGTACGTAAAGATATTTAATAAACCCTAAATTCAAAAAATCTTCCAATAAATGTCCCAAAACAACCAAAATAATCAACACTCCCTTAATATTGTCAAAATAATTACTTCTTACAACCTCTGTTTTTATATTTTTCATAACTAATAATAAGATTAACTCATTATATTAAAAATTCAATCTCGCTTTTATTTGATTAAATTAACCACCAACCTTATTAAATTATCTTTTTCCTGAGGGTTACTTATAGCGATAAGTAATGCCAAAGCCACCAAGGCTTTATCACTTATTTTATTCTCTCCATTTTTATTTTTTAAAATTCCATTTTGATTCAAAAAATAAACAAATAAAGTTGACCCGACTCTTTTATTTCCATCGATAAATGGATGATCTTTAATCACCATATAAAGTAAATTTGCTGCCTGTTCCTCAATACTTTTATATAAATATTTTCCATCAAAAGTTTGATTAATTGCTCCTACTAATGATTTTAATCCATGTCCATTTTCCCTCCCAAAAATATCCGTTAATTTCCCTTTGTAATTGATTTTAATTCCTTCAATAAATTCTTTAACCTCATTATAAGTTAGCTCATATTTAATTTTTTTATTTAAACCATCAAGTTTAAGTTTATTTTCATCATACTTGGTTAATAAATAAATCGAATTAGTGTAATCAGAAATCAAATCTAATAAAGACTCTGTTTCTGTTTTTAATTGATCAAATTTTGATTTAGAAGTAATAAAATCAATATTATTTTTAAATTCCTCAAAAATTTTCTTTTGTTGTAATATTCTCTTTTTATTAATTACATAACCTTTAACTAAATATTTTTTCAACACATTTGTCGCCCAAATTCTAAATTGAGTTGCTTTATTGGAGTTAATTCTATATCCAACAGAAATAACAACATCAAGATTATAAACTTTAGTCAAATATCTCTTGCCATCATTGGCAGTTAGTTCCATTTTGGAACATACTGAATTTTCTTTAAGTTCATTTGAATCAAATATATTTTTTAGATGTTTTGTAACCGCCGGGCGATTAACACCAAAGACTTCAGCCATCTGATCTTGTGTTAACCAAACAGTTTTTCCATCAAAACTAACTTTTAAATCGATACTCCCTTTAGGGGATTTGTATAATACAATTTTATTTTCCATAATTAATTAAAACCAAATAAAACCCGAAAGTCAATAATTAAAATTATTTTAATTTCAATCATACATACCAAAGTTCCCATGATAAACTAATCTATGTTTCAGCTTGTTTCAGAAATAAAAGCCATCTACAAATGGCGCGAATTGCTTTGGCAAATGGT
>CAZOQV010000031.1:0-6635 GCA_964582365.1 uncultured Gammaproteobacteria bacterium
CACTTATGCTGCTGGTGCTGGATTAAAGTTAATTTCCAATACCTTCTCTCTTAATCTTGGATACACCAATGTTTGGACTGCTCCTCAAACTTTTGCTAACGGTATCGGTGTTACCGGAACAACCAATCTAACCAATGCTTTAAATGTTGGTGGCACTGCCTATTTTGCTTCCAATGTTGGAATTGGAACAAGTAGCCCATTATCTAAATTAGATATAAATTATCAATCATCATTTAATCCAAATATTCCCGGACCTAGTACTTACGGTGGACTTCATTTTAGCGGACAAACAACTTCCGATTATTTTAATGGAATAACATGGAACGGTGGAAGTTCTGGCAGTCAAGCAGGTATATATGTTCAAGGTTCAGGAACTTATGGTACAAAAATGTATTTTGCTACAACAAACTCCTATGCAACTGGAGCTCAAACCAGACTAATGATTAATCAAAATGGCAACATCGGTATTGGTACCACTAACCCAACCTCTAAATTACACGTTATTGGTAATGGAAACATTAGCACTTCATTAAATATCGGTACTTCATTAAATGTTGTTGGTAATGCTTCAATTGGTGGTACTTTATCTGTCACTGGTCGATCTAGTTTAGCCAATGTTGGAATTGGTGGAACATTAATGTTAACTAATACCAATGTCCTTGGTACTGGTACTACTGCCCTATTCATTTCTGCCAATGGAACTATTACTAAACGAGCTTTAGGTGCTGGTGCTTTCTCAGATAGTATCGGTACCACTTATGCTGCTGGTGCTGGCTTAAATTTAGTTTCCAACACCTTCTCTCTTAATCTTGGATACACCAATGTTTGGACTGCTCCTCAAATCTTTGCTAATGGCATTGGTGTTTCCGGAACTGTTAATTTAACTAATACTTTAAATATTGGTAGTTCAATTATTGCCAATTCTTTGGGTAATATTTCTGCTCAAAAATTCTTGGACATCGGTGACACTCGTTACGGTCTTATTACTGGCAACACTGATCCAGTTAAAAATTCTCTTTCACTTACTTCCACTGGTTCTCTTAGATTTAACCACAATGACTCTAATGGTAATCATATTTTCACTGGAGCTGCTTCCAGAATTCAAAACTTCAGCAATGGTCTTTTACTCGGTGTCAGTTCTAGTACCACCGGTGCTGTTTCTGGTTGGAACAGTAATCTTTTCTTAAACACTAACGGCAATATTGGTCTTGGCACCACCAATCCTGCTAAAAAATTAGACGTTGTTGGTGACATCAAATTATCTGGTCAACTCTTTGTTGGCACTGGTTTCACTGGTTCTACTGGTCAAGTTTTGGTTAGTACTGGTGTCGGCTTATCTTGGACCACTATTAGTAGTGATGCTACTAATGGCCTTCGTTTAATATCCAACAAAATCGGTCTTGGTGGTACTCTTACTCAAAATACTCAAATTGGTACTTCATCATTTAATTTATCTTTTGTTGGAGAAAATCAAGAGCAATCTCTTTATCTTGCTTCCAGCGGCTATATCGGTCTTGGCACCACTGCTCCAATTGTTAAATTAGATGTTGACGGTGATATTAATCTTACTGGCACTATTTTTGTCGATGGAGCTATGGGTTCCATCGGTCAAGTTCTAACTAGTACTGGCGATGGTTTATCTTGGACTACTCTTAATTCTAGTGGTGATCCTATTAATGGTCTCAGTCTAATTGGTGAAAATATTGGTCTTGGTGGAACTTTAACTCAAAATACTCAAATTGATATTTCGTCTTTCAATCTCTCTTTTGTCAGTGGCAATAACCAAGCCTTTTATATTGGAGCGAATGGTAACGTTGGACTTGGCACCACCAGACCTCTAGCCAAACTTCATGTAATGAGCGCCGGTCTCTCTTCTGTTCCAGTTTATGCTACCGGTAGCACTACAATTGATGCAACTTCCACCGGAGCCGTTGGTAGCACTATAACTTGGATCGTCCCAACTCATATCGGAACTGGTATTACAATTCAAGCTGAGGGAGCCTCTGGTGGACAAGGTAACAGTGCCGGTGGTGGACAAGGAGCTCTTATCAGAGGTACTTTTGCCTTAAATAGCGGCACTACTCTTAGCATTTTAGTTGGTCAAGCAGGTTCAGATACTAGTAATAGCGCTGGTGCCGGTGGTGGTGGTGGTACTTTTGTAGTCAAAAGTGTTGGTAGTAGTTTATTAATAGCTGCCGGTGGTGGTGGTGGTGGTTCTACATACAATGTAAACGGAACTGGTAGTGGTCTTCCTGGTCAATCAGGTAATAATGGAACAAACGGAAGAGCGACTACTTACGGTATTGGAGGTACTGCTGGTAATGGTGGTTTTGGAAGTAGCACTTATGGCGGCGGCGGCGGTGCTGGTTGGCTTACTGATGGTGGCGATAGTAATCGTGGTGCTCACAGTGGTGGTCATAAATTTCCTGTTGCCACTGGTGGTAATGTTGGTACTGGTGCTTCAGGTGGTTTTGGTGGTGGTGGTTTTGGTGATGGCGGCAGTATTCGCGGTAGTGGTGGTGGTGGTGGTGGCTATTCTGGTGGTGGTGGTGGTGGTATTAATAATGTGTTTGGAACCCTATATGGTGCCGGTGGTGGTGGTGGTGGTTCTTTTAATGGCGGTACTAATCAAACCAATACTACAGGTGGTGCTGACGCAGGTGCTGGTCAAGTAACTATCACTTGGAGATACGACACTGGTACCACCATGTTAGTTGGTTCTGCCAATTCTGCTATTTTTGATAACAATGTTGGTTTTGGCACCACTTCTCCTCTTGGTCCTGTCCATGTCAAAGTTGGCAATACCGAAGCTTTTTTCATTGCCAATAACGGCAAAGTTGGCATCGGTACTACTAACCCAACCGCCCGACTGACTGTTCTTGGTGATGGTAGTTCAGCCATTTCAGACTTCACTCTCTTAAATGCCAATGGTACAGTAAATCTTGAAATCCGCACCGGTTTAACTGATTTAGCTAATACTTTTATTGGAAATGGAGTTGGTAGTGTCAATACCACTGGCAACAATAACTCTGCTCTAGGAGCATATGCTCTTTATAAAAACACTACTGGTACTAACAATTCAGCTCAGGGATATTATGCCCTCTTTGAAAACACTACCGGTACTAACAATTCAGCTCAGGGATATGGAGCCCTCTCTTATAACATCACTGGTTCATATAATACCGCTTTAGGTTCAAATTCTCTTGCTTTAGGCACTACTTTAAATTCCAACATTGCTATCGGTCACAATTCTGGATACAACCTTTCTGTAGGTTCTAGTAATATTTTCATCGGTAATAATAATGGTGCCACCGGTGCTTACAACAATCGTCTCTACATTGGTAACGGTGGAAGTCCAATTATTTATGGTGATATGGCTACTGGCAGAGTAGGTATCGGTACCACTAATCCCGGCACTCCATTTGCTGTCGCTGGTCTTACTGGTACCAGTTCTGGAAGTTATCTCCGTTACTACAATAATAATTTCTATTATTATTCTTCATCTGCTCGTTATAAAGATAATATTGAAGTTTTTAATGATGATTTTTCCAAAATCCTTGATATTGAACCAAAAATATTTAATGATAAAGCTAGTGGAGAAAGAAATATTGGGTTTATTGCTGAAGAAATGGATGCTGCTGATCTAAAGCATTTAGTCACCTATAAAGATGGCTTACCAGACACTGTTGAATATCAACTTGTTCCTGTCTATCTTCTTCAGTTAGCCAAACAACAGAAAATTCAAATCGACAATATTAATAATGATCTTTCCATCACCTCCACTGGTCAAATTTCCGTCAACATGAATGTTTCCAACGAAGTACTCTCTTCTCTTGGCTACGATGGTGCTAAAAATGAAATTGAAGCCGCCACTTATTCCCTAACTGACAGTCTTGGCAATACCGTTTCTCGCATCTCTCAATTCAGCGAAATTGCCGCCGCCAAAATTAATGCTGGCCTAATCCAAGTCACCAATTTATCCGCCAAAGTCTTAACGGCGGCGGACATTATTACTAAAAATTTAATTGCTGAAAAAATTAACACCAAGGAATTAGTTTCTCCAAAAGCCAGTCTTGATCATCTCACCGCTGTCGACATTCAAGTCACTTCTATCACTGCCGATGTCATTACTGCTGACACTATAACCGCCACCGAAGCCACTATTTCCACTATTTACGCTGACAATATTATTTCCAAAGAAGGTTCCATTGGTGACTTGATGACCGCCAAAGTTTCCGCTCTCCGAGATGAACTCAAAAAATTAGTTACCAGTGAAGAATCTACTCCATCTTCTGTCATTTCTGGCACTTCGATTATGTCTCAAGTCTCCAGCTGGTCAATGGATATTGCCAGTAACTCGGCTAAAATGAATGGTGATCTTGAACTAACCAACAATCTTATTATTGGTGCCAAACTTACAGTCAACGGTGATTCTCAATTTGGTAATGCTTTCGTTTCTGGTACTTTCACTGCTGGTGAAATTGCCATCAAAGACAACTTCATTGAAACCACCAACACTGCCCTCTATATCCAGCCATCTTCTACTGGATCAGTTCACATCATGGGTGACACTTTAGTCATTGCTGAAAACGGTGATATTAAAATTAACGGCAACGTCACCATCACTGGTTCTCTTATGGCCAATTTAATTACTGCCGACGAAATCCAAACCAATAAATTAACTTCCATTGAAATCGGTAGCAGTAATCTTACTTCCACCGAAATCACTTCTGATGCCATCAAAATCGCTACCGATTCTGCTCAAACTATCATCATCGCTGATTCTGGTTTCGGTGAACTAGCCACCTCCTCTGCTCAGTTAGTTTCTAACGCCACTGCTGGCACTGCCACTCTTCCAACTGGCAAAACCGAAATTATTATTACTAATAATAAAATCACTCAAAATTCCATGATTTATCTCACTCCAGTTGGTTCCACCAGTAACCAAGTTCCTTACATTAAAGCCAAAGTTATCTACACCGAAGCTGAACTACTCGTCGATCCAACTTTACAAAATTATTTCACCATCGCTCTCGATAACCCTCTCGATAAAAATATCGATATCAATTGGTGGATTATTAATTAATCTATGAATAAATTAATTGTTGAACGAAGTGAAATCCCGCCACTGCGGGAGTGGATTATTAATTAAAATAAAATCCTCTCTCCGGATAAACCGGTATCTCCCCTTAACAAAGGGAGATAATTTAAAAAATAAAAACTTATTCCTCCCTTGTTAAGGGAGGATACCCCGAAGGGGAGGAAGGATTTGAAACAGAGTGGATTAAAAATTAAAAAATTATTATTAGAAATTAGACATTAGAAATTAGTCATTTATAATTAATATATGCCCCAACAATTTACACCCGATCAAATTAAAAAACTTGAAGAATTAGGTATCAAAGTTAAGCCAGAAGATTTAAAAACAGAAGAAGCTATCCCAGTGTCTCCACCATTGCCAGACCAAGTAATTCTCGAACAACAACCAACAGAAAAATTAGAAATTGAAAATTCAAATTTGGAAATTGGAAATTCGAAATTAGACATTAAGCCATCCCGATCCCCCGTCTTCCCTCTTATCTCTATCTCCGGTCTCACTCTTCTTTCTTTTGGTGGTCTTGTTTTACTAAAAGGAAATAATTCCCAAACCATAAGTTCACCTACGATCAACGATCTACCATCTACGATCTCTCCAAATCCCACACAAGTACCTAAATCTATCCAACATTATCTTTTAACATCACAACAATACTTTTCTCAGGCTGTTTCTCAACAAGGTTCAACTACTGAATCTGCTCCCACTATTGAACTTCTAAATAATTCAATTTTAGCCGCAACTGAGGCTATAAAAGAGTTTCCAGATGATTATCGAGGTTATCAACAACGTGCTTCCATTTATAAGGCTCTTATTGATTCAAAACCAGAACTTATAGATCAATCTATATCTGATTTTACCATTGCCTATAAATTAAATTCCACCTCTGCTGAAGTCGCCCGTTCTCTCGCTTCTCTTTATGCCAAAAAAGGTGACGCTCAAAACACCATCGCTTATTTAAATCAAACCGTCTCTCTTGAACCAACTAAAGCCCAAAACTTTTATGACTTAGCTAAAATTCAACAACAAGCCGGACTTTTGGCTCAAGCTCTCGACACTTACAATAAATTAATTCTTCTTGTCACCGATGCTAATCAAAAATCTCAAGTCGAAACCGAAAAATCCGCCCTTGAAAAACTTGTGGCTCAAAATCCATCATCCGCTGGTCCATCCTCAAACACAGAAGATCTACGACCTAACATCAACGATCTATCTCCTAATCTTGATTCTCCCACAATTCAAGCTTCCACCAATACTGGTCTGATTATTGCTGCTCCAGAAGAAGACGAAACTATTAAAGTTATCAATCAAACTGACTCTAATTCTCTCTCTGGTAATGCCACTTTACCCTCTGGTCAAAAAGAAATTACTATTTCCAATACCAACATTTCTTCTACTTCCCAAGTATATGTTACTACAACAAAGGGTGGCAAAAATCAAAACCTACAAGTCCTTTCTAAATCAGATAAATCATTTATTGTCGGTCTTGATTCTTCCATCTCCGAAGATGTTGAGTTTAAGTGGTGGATCATTAACTAAA
>CAZOQV010000032.1:0-5666 GCA_964582365.1 uncultured Gammaproteobacteria bacterium
GGAGCCGGCATCCAAGCCAACAAATGGTATCACATTGCCGCCTCTGCCACCAAAAACGGAACCGCCACTATTTTTGTCAATGGTATCGGTCTAACCTCGTTCACTTCAGGAAATAATTCTTGGGTATCCACCGACAAATTAACTTTCGGCGACCTCAGGCCAGCCAGAAATATTTCTTTTAGTGGAAAAATGGACGATGTTAAATTTTACGACTATATCCGTACCCCAGCCCAAATCGCCTACGACTACAACAAAGGCGCCCCAATTGCTTGGTGGAAATTCGATGAATGCCAAGGCAACATCGCCAACGATTCATCTGGTGTTGGTAACACCGGAGTGATCGTTATTGGATCATCTGGCACTCAAAACTCACTCGGAACATGTCAAACAGGAACATCAGCAGCCTGGACCAATGGTGCCAGCGGTAAGGTCAACAGTTCGCTAAACTTTGATGGAACAGATGATGTTGTAAATTTTGGTGATGTGTCAACTTTAGAAGGTATGAAAGGTATTACCACTTCCGCTTGGATATATCGAAAAACAGACATGGGGAATAATGAAACAATTTTATCTAAATATTGGGACGGAACAGATCGTTCATATTTTATGCTAGTCAATAGTAGTGATCAACTTCGTTGCTTAATTCCCACTGATACTAATAATGATAACGATTCGGCAGTTGGTTCAACTATCAACTTAAATCAATGGTATTTTGTTACTTGTACTTGGGATAGTACCACGGGTTTAATTAAAGCTTACGTTAATGGTAACTATATCAATCAACAATCACAGCCAGGAAATATCATAAGGACAAATTCTTCACCTATTCAAATAGGAAGAGATTATTATGCTAATACTCAAAATAGTCTTTTTTCCGGTCAAATCGACGACGTTCGCATCTACAATTACGCTCTCACTGCTGAACAAATAAAAGTTTTATATAACGGCGGCGGAACATCATTTAACTAAACCACCTTTGTCTTGTCATTGTAGAGACGCGCCATGGTGCGTCTCTACAAAAAATAATCCCTTTACTTTATTTTCAAAACCCACACTGCCCTCCCTTGACAAGGGAGGGCTTAAAAACCAAAATCTGATCTAGACCTCCTTTTTCAAGGGAGGAAGGGGCCCTTTGGGAAGGTGGGTTTTTAACCCCAAATAATTTTGATTACTTAGCACCTTACTATCGGTTATTTTTTCAAAATTTTCTTTAACTTTTTTAGTATATCGACCACCCTCTTTGGCCGATATGGCATTTTTGTTAAAACCAATTGCCTTTTCCCTTTCTGCTATTTTATTTGTCGTTAATTCTGCTAATGAAGTAAATAATAATTCAGCATCAGTCATATTGTCTCGCAAATTATGACCTTTAAGATTTTTTAAATTTTTATGTTCTTTAACTGTTAAACCCGTCCATTCTTGATGAATTATATTTGTCAAAATAGCAAACTCTTCCTGTTCTTTTATTTCATGATTAGCCCAATAATCGGTCAATTTATTCCTTATTTCTTGACCACGCATTCTTTGTTCAATCCATTTTATTGAATGCCCCATTAAATTCCAATTTTCTCTGGCTCTATTTAAGGAAATTTCTGGATCACTAATTTCTTTTAATCTTTCGTAACCCACCTTAGCCAACCATAATTTAAACGGTTCGACTTTTGGTGAAGGAATTGATTGAATTAGACGAAAAATTGTTTCCGTGTCAGCACAGTCAGTAAATCGTACTTTGCCATCAGATGCAGTCATTTTCAAACCGTTACATTTTGTAACGGTTTCACTTGATCCTTCATCTAATAATCTTTTTTTAAGAACACGCCAATATACGGCAGGATTAATACTGCCGGTTAAGGCTGAGATAATATCAACAATAGAAAAGAACCATTTTTCTTGATTTTCATCCCAAAGACGACGAATTTGTTTTTGGTCAAAAATAATTATTTGTTTCATAATCAAATTATGAACCGAACAAAACACGAAATCAATAATCAAATTAATATATTTGTAATTAGTATTACACGATTATTATTTTTTTAACAACAATAATCTATCTTATTCATAAATCTTAAATCATAATTCTTACTTCATAAATCATTATAATATATCCCATAACAATTCTTTGCTACATACCTCACATAACTTTTTCTACGACCTAAAATCTATAATCTAAATCCTAATTTTTCCCTTGTTCTAAATACAAAAATACTCTCTCTTCCTCTTAGCAATAAAACACCACCTCTGCTAACAAAAATCAAACAAATATATCACAGGTAAACATTCGGGCACATTAAGGTTCAAAAATTAAATCAGAAAAAACATCTTATAAAAAACCCTTTGTCCTTTCAGGACATTTCCCTTAAAAAGGGCAACTTCAAAAGTTAAATTTTAGCCTCCCTTTTTAAGGGAGGTCCTCAATTTATTGAGGGGTGGGTTTCGTTATCTAAACGTCACCGTCACTGTTCCGCTTAACGGCATTCCACTAACTTGCGCTGACAATTCATATTGTCTAGCTTCTGCTGAAGTCAATTCAAACAAAGCTTTACCACTAGCATCAGTTACTGCTTCCAGCTCTCCTAGCCCACTCAATTGAACCAATTTTCCTTTAATCCCCTTGCCTGTTTTATCTAAAACAAAAACATTCACCACACATTTATCCTCCCCATCTGCTCTAGCCATCATTTTCTGACCAATCAATAAAGAATCTTTGACTGAAACAGTTTGATTTGTACTTGCTTTAACTAAAGTATTTAACGTTTTTGGAATAACCGATGTCCCTAAAAAAAACAAAACTACTAAACCTATCACGATTCCTATTGCACTAAATAAAACCTTATTATTTATTTTCATAGTGAGTAAATAATAGCACAAAAAAATGATACAAGCACCAAAATACTCTATTTTAGCAATAACCTACCACTCCTGCTAATATTCAATAAATTAAAAAATATGGCTTAAAATAGGTATTTTAAAGATAAATTTAAACCCAAAAAAGTAAAAAATAATCCAAAAACTAATTGCTCCTTTAAAAAAAGCTACAAATTACTTCTAATTAACTCCATATATATCAAACCTATCATTCTTAAGCTCTTCATCAATTTTACCTTCAAATTCTTATTCTTTTAATAAAAAAGATGGTGTTGATGTTTAAATTAAATCATCTTTTTACCTCAAAACTACATCAATTAATATCTTTTAGTCTTAACCGCATATCTCCGCATTATTATTTTTATTGGGCATTAGAAATTAGATATTTAGATTTAATTTGTATCACATCGATAGTACTTGTACCCACCGTGTTAACCATCGTGAAATTGAAAATTGAAAATTGAAAATTGAAAATTTTAAAAAACCTACTATCAAAATAGATCATTAAAACACTAAAAATGGCCTATTGACAGCCTTTTTCTAATAGTAGATATTATATATATATTATAAATAAATCCATATAAACCATGTATAAATCATATAAATTTGAACCCAAATCTTTATCACCGCAGAAAAAATTCGACTTCCATCAGACTGCTGAAAAGCTAGTCCCTTTTTTAATCATTGCGGCCACTTTCGTCTGGCTCTGGAAATAGTCTTTTTTCTATGACTGTCCCGATTGTTATCTCTTATCAAAATTGGCTCAAATCAAAATCCTATTCCGAGGCCACTATTCGCAACTACCTTGTCGACCTCAACAAATATCTTTCCTTCTCTTCTGTAGATTCACAAATCACTGACAAAATATTTAACGAAGACAATCTAATCTCTTATTTCCAAAATATAAACCAAGACCAAAATTACAAACGTTTTCTAGCCTCTCTCTCTAAATTTTTTCAATTTGCATTAGATCAACATCTAATTTCCACTAATCCTTTTCCAAAAGCCCTTAAAAGCAGTGGTGAACCTATGTGTCCGCCCTTTGAAGACCTTATCAAAACATATCAACAGCAATTAGAAGCCAAAAAGTTCTCTATTTCGACTATACGAAACTATATCAATGATATTCATCAGTTTATTAATTGGGCACAATCATCAAGGTTTAATGACCAATTTCCAATATCCAATGACAAAAATTTAAAAATTATTAGAAATTAGAAATTAGAAATTAGAAATTAGAAATTAGAAATTTGAAATTTGAAATTTTATTTAATCATTCTCGCTTTGACCAATACGCTGCTTATCTAAAAAGCACCGGACTTTCTGATGCCAGTATTGAACGCAAACTTTCTTCTCTCTCTTCATTTCAAAAATTTTTGGTTAAGAAAAAATATATTTCCTCTTTTAAATCAAACACGTCTCTACCTAAACAAACAAACCATTTTCATTTCAAATCTCTTAAATCATATTTCATAAATCATAAATCAAAAATTTTGAGTTCCCCTTTCCTTTCAAAATATTTAATTGTCTTTTCTATCTTTGCCATCGTCGTCGGTTTGGGTTATACCATCTATCGCCAAGCCATTCTCCAATCACAAAAAAATCTGGCTTATTCGACTGCCTCCAACATGATCACGGCTGGCCGCTTTTTATCTTTTCAAGGACGTTTAACTGACTCGGCCGGTAATCCTATAGTATCTTCGACAAATATACTTTTTAAACTCTACGATGTCGGTGACACTAACTCTGGTAATCTTCTCTACACCTCTGGAACTGGTAATAGTCAAACCATTGTTCCAGACGAGAATGGTATCTTTTCTGTCACTATTGGTAAAAGTCATGGTAGTACTATTCCCTCTTCTGTTTTTAGTGAACATGCTGAAGTCTGGTTAGAAATCACTGCTGGTGTTGAAGTCATGAATCCCCGTCAACAAATTGCTACTGTCGCCTATGCTTTAAACGCTGAGACATTGCAAGGTCTACCTCCATCTGCTAGCGGTATAAAAAACACAGTGCTAGTTATTGGTGATAGTGGTAATATCATGCTTGGTGAAACTTCACCTTCAATTATTTCCTCTTCTGGAACTTTCGGTCTTGAGGGTCAAGCTATCTTAATTAAAGCTACTGACGGTAGTGGCGGCAACATTACTATTAATCCTGATGCTAATGGTCAAATTAAACTTATAACCGAAGGTACTGGCGTTTCTGATGGTTTTATCAATGCCACTAATTCTAATCTTTCCACTGGTAATCTTTTCAACGCTACTATAAACAATCTTAATAAAAATTATAAATTTATTAACTTCAGCAATTATAGTGTTGGCACTAGCCTTATTTCTCGTTTTTCAGTTGACGCTTATGGTAATACTTTTGTCGGTGGTACACTTAGCACTAGTAATTTAGCAGTTGGATCTAGTTCTTTGGTTAATAACCTTAATGCGGATTTATTAGATGGTTATCATGCTTCTACTTTTTTAGGTGTTGGCTCTACCGGTTCTCTTCCTTATGTCAACAATGCTACTAATGGAACTCTCACTCGAAGTGGCGCTGGCCCTTACACTTTAGGATTAAATCTTGGCAATGCTAATACTTGGACTGGCCTACAAACCTTTAATGCTGCTGGTGCTCCTTTTGCAGTTGGATCTAGCACTAAAGTTACCAATTTAAATGCTGATTTATTAGATGGCTACGATTCCTCTAGTTTTATTTACACCGCTGGTAATGGTCTCACTTTAGTCAGCAATACTTTTAGACTTGGTGGTACTTTATCTCAGAATACTGATATTGGTTTCTCTGGATTC
>CAZOQV010000033.1:0-5378 GCA_964582365.1 uncultured Gammaproteobacteria bacterium
TGAGGGACGGTGCCACTGGGGGTGACAGCGGAGACGTTAAATTGACCGGCACTTTCGGAAGTTAAATCGAAGACGGCTTTGCCGGTTTCGTCGGTAGTTGATTGAATTTCAAGAATAGTTATTTTGGAAGAGGTTTGAACAGTTATGTTTTGATTAGCAACACCAATGCCCCGACCGTCGAGAATAAAAATAGTTAAACGCATTTTTTCTTTACCGTCGGCTTTGGCTTGAAGAGGAGAAGTGAAAACGTAAGAATTTTCTAAGACAACGGTTGACTGATTGCCAGTAGAAGCTTTTTTGACAAAAATAGTGGTTCTGGCGACTAAATAAAGAGAAGCGATTAGAGCCAAAGATAAAAAAGCGATGATAAATAAATATTTTTTATTCACTAAATAAGTTTAGCATTTATTTTTTTTGTTTTTAATTTTTCGTTACGTATTTTTTCTTTGCGTCAATACTGACGTGTTGAAAACACGAAAAAATAGCAACTTCAAAATTTTTGGAATTTGCTCCCTTTGTTAAGGGGAGCTGTCCCGTAGCAGTGGGACTGAGAGGATTAAAAATTTAATTAGGTATTCGCGAAATTCGAGAGAGGCAGTCGGGGTAGATGACAGGAGATTGTTGAGTTCTGATGGCTGGGAAGGAAGATCGAAGAGCAGGTAAATAGCGTTTAGGTTGTAGATGATAGATCGTAGGTGAACTAAGAAATAAGAAAAAGAAAAATAAAATAAGAGTAAAAATAAAAATGGGAAGAAGAATGGCTAAATAGAAATGTTGTTTTAAGAAAAGCCAAAAAAGAGAAGGCATGGAATAAAGAAGAGTATTGGATTTGGGTGAAAAATTGTCGTTATATTTAACAGAAGTGTAGAGACGATAATCGCTGGAATAAGCGGTGGGAAGATTGATGTTGTAATTGCCGTTTTCGTCGGTAGTGGTTTCGACTTGTGGCAAAGAATAAGCTTTGACAGTTTTTGGGAAAGATTGGCCTGAATCGTTGACTTTGTAAAAATAAACAGTGACGGTGGACTTAGGAATGCTTTGACCGGAGGAAATAACAGTGGAATTGGGATTAATGTTATCTGTTCCGAGAGAAATAGTTGGAGGAAGAATAATAGGGCCAATATCAGTGTGATAATTGGTGGCAGGGGGAGGGGGAACACACACTAAAGACGAAGAAAGATTAGAATTGTCTTTTGACTGGAGACAAAGTTCAGGTGGATTTTTAGGTAAAACTAATTTATTAAATTCAAAATAGCCAGTGTCATCACTAAAACTGGGAGCATAAATATTAATGCCAGTTAATTCAACTTTGGAATTGGGAGAAGTGTAGCCAAAAATAGTGACTTGATTTTCACCAATAGAAGCGGAGATGACAACATCAGCATTGTCTGTTAAAGCATAAATTGGCTTGGGCAGAAGTAATAATAAGAGAAAAAGAATAACCATGAGTTTAATTTCTAATATCTAATTTCTAATTAAATGAAAATTGGGATTTAGAAATTGGAAATTTGGATTTATCTTTATTGGTCTTTATATTTTTTCTTTAAAGTTTCCAATTCTTTTTCAAGTTCGTCGACTTTTTCTTCAGTTTCTTTGTTACCACCAGATTTCTTTTTGATGATGACGATGATGGTAATAAGAACAGCGACAGCGGTACCGACCAAGATAAGGAATCTCCAAGGAATGACCACGAAGAAAAGGGTAGCAGTGGCAATCCCACCAGCAGTACCATAAGCGGCATTTAATTCAGCTTTGTAGCGACCAAAAAGCCATTTTTTGTTGAATTGATTTTCAAAATCTCTGGATTTTCCAGGAAAAATATTATTACCTTCTTTATTAAATTGAACATATGATTTCATGCCAATCATATTAGTAATGGTAATACTACCAGCTGGCCTAATGTGAATGTCAGAAAGATTTTGGATAGTAGAGGAAAAATCGATTGGTCCAAATTCTTCAAATTTAGGAGCACTAAACTTTTGAATAATAGCATTTTGATTAATATCACCAGGAACAGTGATGTAGATAAGAGTGCCAACTTTAGTTTGAACAGAAGATCCAGTGGAATCTGAAATAGAAACTTCATCATCAGGACTAGAAACCACCATGGCATAATGCCCACCAGGAAGAGCATTGGCTGGAGGAGTAATGATAAGACTTAAAGCTTTGGTTTCATTACCTTTTAATTTAATTGAAGAAGGAGAAACGGTAATCCAACTGCTAGCGGCCCAACGGTTGTCTTCTTTGGTGGCAGTGACAATAGTGGGAGTACCTTTGTCATCGTTAACAACAAAATCTTCGATAGAGATAGAAATGGTTTTTTCTTGTTTAGATTCGTTTCTCACTTTGATGACTTGAGTACTGGTACCATCAGCATCAACAGTGATTTCCAAACGAGGTGGAATGGCAGATAAACCTTCAGAACTTTGAGCTCGGACAGAATTGGTTAGAAGAGAATAACTGGTGGCTAGCAATAAAAGTAGTGCACTGGTTTGGAGGGTTTTTTGGGTGGCAGGTTTCATTTTTTTTATTTTTTAATTTTTAGAAAGTTGCAGTAGCAATATAACTTACAGAATTTTCGTAAGTGCCTGCTTGTTGGGTGGTGCTGGCAGTAGCTCGATAGCAAACATAAATAGAATCAGTGGCTGATGGAGTAGTTGTTCGACTAAGAATTGGTTGGGCATTAGCATAACCAATTCCGAAAGCTTTATAATGACCAGCGGTAGTAATTCCTAAAGTGGCACCAGGAGCACTAATTGTTTCAAGAGCATAGCCAAAACCGGAAGTAGTGAAGGTAGTCCAGGCTGCAGCAACAGTAGTAGAACCATTATTAGGAATGGTGGTAGCAGTGCCAAGCATAGTCATGGGTTTATTTTCAAAAGCTTGAATAACGTAGCCATTTTGACTATTTGTAATACAACTTAATTGTTGAGCAAGATTGTTGGCCGAATTTAAAACTAATGGTCCAAAAGAAACAGCGGTGGCGGTGGTATCTGGAGCTCCATTACCAAGAGCGGTTCCACATCTAACAACACCAATATTAGTGGTTCCAACATTACTGATGGTAAAAGTAAGAGTAGGTTCGACGACAGCGGTGACACGGACACTTTCAACAGTAGCTAATTTTCCAAAAGTAGTATCGACGATACTAGCTCCAACCATTTGACGAATGGCATAAGTGTAAGTATCGGCTTGACCGATAGTATGAGAAGTGTAAGGAGAAGGATTAATCATTTGACTGGTTCCGTTACCGACAATCATGGCAATTGATGTTCCGACGGTACTAATATTACCACCGGCACATTCAATAATATGATAAGTTCCAGTATAACCAACACCAACTCCAGATGTAATGACGGTAGTAGCCCCAACAGAAGGAGTATGGCTTAAAGGACAAGTGACAGCTCCAGCAGTTAATGTGCCTAAATCAAAACCAGTTTGATCAGGAATACCATCGGAAGGATTTTCCCCTGAACGACTAGTGGCTTTGAGTAAGAATTGCCATTTTTCACCACCAGTAGATGATTGAGGAGTAAAAGTAACTCTGTGAATAGCGGAGCGAGTGGCGATAATGTAAGAATTGGCGATAGTAGCACCGATGTTAGTGTTAATTTCAATGCTGTTGCCATTAGCGATATCTTTAACGGTGTAAATAAGACTGGTAGTCGAGGAATTGGCTATGGCTAAAGTATCTCCAGTAGCCAAATTGGCGGTACTGTTTGAAGGATTACCTGAGGAAGCAACATTAATAATAGAACCGTTACCTCCGAGAAGACGGGCAAAATAAGACAATTGAGCACTAGACATTTGATCTCTTAAATTAGTGACAGGAGCTGATCGAATTTGATTTTTGTTAGCGAAGAAAGTTAGATAAATAGGCAAAACGATAATAACAAGGGTTAAGATTCGGAAAACAATTTTTTTCATTTTTTTTTTAATATATTTTTACTAAGGTTATACTTATAAATATAGTCTTTTTTGCATTTAGTTGTCAAGGAGTTGTTTTCCTTGATAAAATGGTTATATGATAAAAATTTTAGATGATAGTAAAGTAGAGAATTTTATTAAAGCTGAAGAATTACTGAAATGGGAGGAAAGGGTAAAAGAAGTTAATAATAAAATTAACGAAAAGACAGGTGTCCCGCAGTTGCGGGATGATAATTTCTTGGGTTGGGTGGATTTGCCGGTTAACTACGATAAAGAAGAATTTGAGCGAATAAAATTGGCGGCAGAAAAAATTAGGGATGATTCAGATATTTTAATAGTGATTGGAATTGGTGGTTCTTACTTAGGGTCTAAGGCAGTAATAGAAGCTTTGGGTGCAAGTGGAAAAACAGAAATTTGTTTTGCGGGGAATGATTTAAGTTCTCGACATATTACGGCTTTACTTAAAAAAATTGAAGGGAAAGAAGTGTCTTTAAATGTAATTTCCAAATCAGGAACCACAACAGAACCAGCCTTAGCTTTTAGAATTTTAAGAGAATGGATGGAAAATAAATATGGAGAGGAAGCTAGTAAAAGAATTTATGCCACAACAGATAAAGAAAGGGGAGTGTTAAAAAAATTAGCTAATGAAAAAGGTTATGAAACTTTTGTGGTGCCAGATGATGTTGGCGGTCGATTCTCAGTGTTGACGGCAGTAGGATTATTGCCAATAGCGGTGGCCGGAATAAACATTGATGATTTAATGAATGGAGCGGTGGCAGCCAGAGAAAATGGCAATAATGAAAATTTGGCCGAAAATGAGGCATATAAATATGCTGTTTATAGAAATATTTTATATAAACAGGGAAAATTAGTAGAAGTTTTGGCTAATTATGAACCAGGTTTACATTATATTGGCGAATGGTGGAAACAGTTGTTTGGAGAAAGTGAAGGAAAAGATAAAAAGGGAATTTTTCCAGCAGCAGTAGATTTTACGACTGATTTACATTCAATGGGGCAATTTATTCAAGATGGCAATCGAATTTTATTTGAGACAGTACTATTAATAGAAGAGGACAGTGAAAAATTAGTAATTAAAGAAGAAGTGGGTGATGGGGATGGATTGAATTTTTTGGCAGGAAAAACAATGGAAGAAGTGAATAAAAAAGCCATGGAAGGAACAATTGCGGCTCACATTGAAGGGGGAGTACCAAATTTAATTATTAGATTGCCAAAATTAGATGCTTTCAACATCGGCTATTTACTTTATTTTTTTGAAAAAGCCTGTGGTATGAGTGGTTATTTATTAGAAGTAAATCCATTTAATCAGCCAGGGGTGGAAGTGTATAAGAAAAATATGTTTAAATTATTGGGGAAGCCAGGGGTTTAAAATTATTTAAATCCTCTCTCCGGATAAACCGGTATCTCCCCTTAACAAAGGGAGATAATTTTGA
>CAZOQV010000034.1:0-4959 GCA_964582365.1 uncultured Gammaproteobacteria bacterium
TACTTACACTTTATCCGAATCTGGTCCAGTTGGTACTAACTCTTCAGTTTGGGATTGTACTGGCGGTGCAACTTTAAATGGAGATGTTTTAACAATATCTTTAGGACAAAATATCACTTGTACTATTACCAATACCCCAATCCAACCAAAATTAACTATTATTAAACAAGTTATCGGTAGTACTGAACCAATCTCTAATTTTTCGCTTTTTGTCGATTCAACTCCAGTTATTAGTGGTGTTCAAAATGGTTTTAATGTTGGTACTTATACTGTTAGCGAAACTCCGAATCCAAATTATTCCATCGGCTTTAGTGGTGACTGTAATTCTAATGGCTCCGTTTCTTTAAATCTTGGTGACAATAAAACTTGTACTATTATCAACACTCATAATATTGGTACTCTCATTGCCCACAAATTTGAAGATAAAAATAATAACGAAGTTCAGGATCAAGGCGAAAATAATTTAAGTGGTTGGGAGATGAATCTTTATCGAGGCAGTGATTGTCTTTCGGGTAATTATCTTCGGGATTTGGACACCAACAGCTCCGGCAATGCCAATTTTGGTAGCCTAGTTACTGGTGATTATTCAATCAAGGAAACTTTGAAATCTGGTTGGAAAAATACCACTCAACTTTGTCAAAACGTTACAGTTACCAAAAATACTACTTCCACAGTAAACTTTGGTAATTATCGTCTTGGCTCAATTACTATCAAAAAAGATACCGATCCTGATCAGAATTCTGGTTCCAGAGATTACTTTAATTACAGTGGTTCTTTCAGTGGTAATTTTTACCATGGAGATACTGATACTTTTAGAAATCTTCCTATCGGTCAATACACTATCACCGAAGCTGCCAAATCCGGTTGGGTATTAACCAATATAAATTGTTCCGATAATACAGGTGTTACCAAAGATATTGTAAACAGAACAGTAACTATTGAATTAACTGCCGATAAAAATATTACTTGTACCTTTAAAAACCTTAAACTTGGCCGAATCGAAGGCTATAAATTTAATGACATAAATGCCAATGGAGTAAAAAATAGTGGCGAGAATAAACTATCCGGTTGGACTATCACTCTTGATAAAAATAGGGATGGTTCAATAGAAGCCACCACCGTTACCGATGTTAATGGTAATTATAAATTCGATAACTTAACTCCTGGTTGGTATCGTGTTTGTGAAGTCCCTCAAACTGACTGGCACAGTACTCTCTTTGGAGGTGCCATTTGTCGCGATACTGAAATTCACAATAATGGAGGCGATGTTGATGAAATAATTTTTGCCAACCGCAAACTTGGTTCAATTAATGTTTGTAAAGTTATTACTGATACAGAGGGAAATGTTGTCAATGGTTCTGAAGTTTTAGGTTCTACTTTCACTATTGATTGGAATATGGGACTAATCGACACCATCTTTACCTCCAACTATACCCCAAACACCGACCTTTTTAGCGATGTCACTGGAAATGATGCTTATTGTGTTTTGTATGATAATCTCCCTATTGATAGCTATCGTTATAGTCAGGAATCAATTTCCGGGGGACCATCTGTCTGGCAGATTCCCTTGTACAACGATCAATATAAAACCACCGTCAATAGTCTAAATGATTTTTATAGTTATGGTCAAAACACCGATTCCAATGGAGAAATTAATCTAGCTCTTGATGCTGGTGTTCACCGTACTTTAGTTATATTAAATCAATATAAATTTGGCTCTATTTCTGGCCAAAAATTCAATGATTTAAATGGAAATGGACAAAAAGATGAAGGTGAGGTTGGTATCGAAAATTGGGTCATTAATCTCGACAAAGCCGCTGATGGCTTAATTGATGCCACCGCGGTCACCGATGCTAATGGTAACTATCTTTTTGATAAACTTACTCCAGGCAGTTATCGTCTAAGAGAAGTCAATCAGAATGGGTGGAATCAAACAACCTCCGATCCGGACGATATTAATATTAATGCTGGAGACAAAATTTCTGGTGTTGATTTTGGCAATGTTCAATTTGGCTCAGTTAACGTCACTAAGTTCAATGATGCTAATGGTAATGGTCAATACGATGATGGTGAAACTGTTTTAAGTGGTTGGGATATTAATTTATCTAGCACTACTAAAACTACTGGTGAAAACGGCCAAGTTTTATTTGATGGTCTAAATCCAGACACTTATTATTTAAGTGAAAATATTAAAAACGGTTGGAAACAAACCAATATTTATTGCGAAGACAGCGGTCCTGGAGTTCTAATTACTCAACCAGGAGAAGCTTATGGTCATCACGGAATGTGTGAAGGTTGGAACAATTGTGGAGACGCTGCTACTTGTGCGTTATGGGCTTGCGAAGTTAATGGCTATGATCAATTAGTTTCATACGGAGAAGACAGACCTTGTACCCAATTTGATAATTGTCATTTGTTCAATTATCGAGGTAGTGTTCAATATAATTGGGGTAATTGGTGTGGTGTTAGGGGTGTAACCGACATTAAGTGTAGTAATCGTTCCATTAATGTTACTCCTACTGTTACTCCCACTTCTGCTCTCACTCCAACTCCAACTTCTTATGAAATAGGATGGAATAATATTTTAGGAGTTAAAGTCGCTAATGCTCAAGAAATTCCAGAGGAAACGGGTTATAAAATTAACCTGTCTGCGGGCCAAAATGCTAAATGTTACATTGGTAATCAATTAATACTTCCTACTGCCACCATTTCCAAAACCAACAATGTCACTAGTGATTTAAAACCAGGAGATTCTGTTGAATATAAAATTAATCTAAACATTTTAGATAATGATGTTACTGGCTTTAATGTTACCGATCTTTTATCCAATGGTTTTAAATATCGCGCTGGTTCTTATAAGGTAACCAAAAATGGTCTTCCTTATTCCATTACCGAGCCAGAATATCATTCACCTGGTGTTTGGAATTTAGGTGATTTAAAAGCTGGTGATAAATTAGAATTAACCTATATTGCCGATATTTCTACTGATCAACAAGCTGGAACTTATTTTGATTTAGCTTATGCCAAAGGTCAAGCAGCCTATGGTGATAAAGGTCCAGTGATCGCTTTAAATAATTCAGATCAATTTGTTGGCACTCAAGTTCCAGTTGTAAAAAGTAATCAAAATTCAATTTCTGCTGGGGTCGAAAGAACTGAAATTATTTCTGGCCAGGTTCTAGGTGCTTCCACTGAAATGCCTTCAACTGGTGCTGCCACCATTTGGTTAGCTATCAGTGGTCTTCTAGGTATCGCTGGATTTAGCCTTTTAAAAATTAGTAAAAAAACTATGCTAACTATTTTATTCACTCTCTTAAGTTTTGGATTACTAGTTAATCCAGTCAAAATTCAAGCTGCTGATTTATCAATCAAATTAGAGATACCAAAATCTCCAACCAACTTTAAAGAAGTTGATTTAAAATTTGTTGTTCTCGATATTTCTGGTGCCCCTATTACTGCTAAATGTTTTAAAAAAGGTCCAAGCGATTCCGCTTTTAGCCAATTTGGATCCGATATTGTTTTAGTTAATGGTGGAAATAGTGCTAGTTGTGTTCTATCTTCGGTAATAAATGACAGCGGTTCTTATCAATTTTATGCCACTGCCAATTCCGTTGCCAGTAATACTGTCACTCTTGATTACAAAAATTCAACTCCAGATACGCCCTATGATTATCGTAAAGAAAAAATAAATAATTGTGATTACAAAATCCATTTTAAAACTGGAAACGATAGTGGAAAAACTGTTAAAGTTGAAGTTTATCGAGCCGACATTACCAATTTTATTTTAGACGACGGTTCTAAAATTGCTGGCATAAACATTGGTTCTGATCAAGAATATGACCTCACCAATAGTGTTCCAAATTGTAATAAAGAATATTATTATGTCCTTCGTGCTTTTGATGATGCTGGTAATGGTTCTGGCACTGTCGGTGATCGTGTTACTGTTAAAACTATAACTGAAAACACTACTACAAACACTACCGGTAGTGTTTCTGGCGCTATTCCTTTAATTGGTAGTAATAATATTCCTAAAGAAGGCGAAATAAAAGAAGGTAATGATTCTTCATTAGATTCTCAATCTGGTTCGATTTTGGGTACTGAAAAAACTAACCCAAAAAGTTTCATTACCCAATTCCGAACCTATATCAATAATCATAAATTCTTTTCTATTCTTCTTGCCATTGCTCTTTTAGCTATAATTAACTATGGCGTCAAAAAAATCCGAGCCAAAAGAAAATAAAATCAATCGAAATTATTCTCTTGTTATCGGGATTGTTTTAATAGTAATTTCTTTGGCTATTCCTATGTCTACTTTTGCGCCAGTTTTTAAGGCCGAAGTCGATTATCAAATTAATCAAAAAAATAAGGTTGAAACCGAAATCGTTCCGATTGACCCTGAATTTTCCATCATTATTCCCAAAATTAATGCCAACGCCAAAGTTATTAAAAATGTTGATCCTTTTGATGCAAAAATTTATCAGTCAGCTTTAACTAAAGGTGTCGCTCATGCTAAAAATACTGCCACTCCTGATCAAAATGGAAATGTTTTTATTTTTGCCCATTCTGCGGGCAATTGGTATCAAGCCAATCAATTCAACGCTGTTTTTTATCTTTTAAATAAGTTAGAAGTCGGGGATGAAATTATTGTCTATTACCAATCTGAGAAGTATAATTACATTGTTAATGACAGCAAATTAATAAAAGGTAACGAGTTAATTTATTTAGAAAATAATATTAACCAAAAACAGCTCACCTTAATGACCTGTTGGCCCCCAGGGACTACCTTAAAACGTTTAATTATTATTGCTAATCCAAAATGAATATCACCATAACCAATCAAGAAGATTTTTCTCAAAAATCAGCCGATCTAGTTTCTCAAAAAATAATTGAGTTGCAGAAAGATCCTCAAAAAAGCGTTAATTTAGTTTTAGCCACCGGCAACACCATGGTTGGTTTTTTAGA
>CAZOQV010000035.1:0-4353 GCA_964582365.1 uncultured Gammaproteobacteria bacterium
TTAATTATTAATTATTAATTATTAATTATTAATTATTAATTAAATCTATGTCTCTTCTCCTCGATCTCATTTTCCCCAAAAAATGCTACGGTTGTGGCCAAACAGGGGAATATCTCTGTTCTAAATGCCAAAAAAATATTCGGGTTTTAACCACCCAACCACCTCAAAATGGTTTCGATGGTGGTCTCAGTCTTTTTAAATATCATTCTTTTTTACAATCCGCCATTGTCGATTTAAAATATAACTTTATTACCGATAATGCCGATGATTTAGTAAATTTATGTGTCAAAACATTAAAGTCAAAATTTCCCAATTTAATTAAATATTGGCGTCAAAACAACTTTATTTTAATTCCCGTTCCTCTTCATTCTTCTCGTCAAAATTGGCGCGGTTTTAATCAATCTGAAATTCTCAGCCAAAAAATTGCCGCCAAACTTTCTTTGGCTTTTTCCAATCAAATTTTAGTTCGTAGTCAAAACACTGCTATCCAAGCTAGAATTAAAAATCTTAAAAATAGAACTAAAAATGTCGCCAATATCTTCTCTTTAACCCCAAAGTCAGGAGAATTTAAAAACAAAAATATTATTCTTTTTGATGATGTCAGTACGACTCAATCCACTTTAATTTCAGCTCAAAAAACCCTTAAAACCTTGCCCCTAAATCAGTGTTGGTTTTTGACTCTATCGGCTGGATAATTTCAGATGGACTTTCTGTTAATTGTCCTCCTTCAATCGGAGTCAAAGAGCTCAAGTAAAAATTTTCCACATCAAGCCCATGACCAGCCAGTGATTCTCTCAATTCTCTGGCCACTTCATCTTCAATCAGACTTCTGTTTGTTGATAGTGCCATTACTAATGTATGGTTAGTTAAAACTTTTCTAATTCGGCTTCTAGTTACCGGACGTACCACTTTTGAGATAAAGTTTTCCCCAATGTTTTGCCAAATTTCCGGTAACCTTTCAGTATCAAGTTTAATTAAGACAGTAGCCTCAACTGCTACAAATTTATTGTCCAATGTTACCGCATTAATTACTTCATCACCCATGATTTCTTTATTGTCTTTCAAAGTCACATCTTTAGCAATAGTGTATTCAATTAACTGAGCATTAAAAAGTTTAGCCCTATGAATTATTGGCAATTTAAAATGCATACCTGGATACCACACATTTTTCATTACTCCAGTAAAAATACTATAAATGCAAGCTACGTGACCTGGTGGAATGGTTACTATAAAACCTCCAACTACTTCGTCAACTAAAAGTGAGACTAATAAATTATCTATTGATGCCATATATGTAAAAGATTATATCAACAATATCGTTAAAAACTAAAAAGCAGATGCAACTTCAGTTAACTCTTTTTCTGGATCTTTTGCTTTCATAATAAATGTTGCGATCAAGACTCCCTTTGCTCCTAGTTTTAAAGATGCTTTTACATCTTCTTTAGAATGTATTCCTGCTCCCACTAAAATCGGTATATTAGGATACCTTTCCACCATTTTTTTTATTATGTCTGGTTTTTCACTGGCAACTGATTTCTCTTTATTTCCAATAAATTCTTTTGGTTCGTAAGCAATCCAGTCTGGTTTAATATTTTTTGCCCATCCATCAGCTTGCCCAAGACTGCCAATACAAACTACAGATTTAAAATTTTTAGGATAATTTTCCAATATTTTTTTAACTGTTCCGGGTTTAATTTTGTGTTCAGAATGATTTATTAACGATCCATCTATTTTCAAAGCTTCTGCTTGAAACGGTGATACAAATCCACTTTTAGCTCCATCGTTATATTCATCAACCGCTTGTAAAAAAACTTCCATTCCTGTTTTTTCTTTAATTCTGACAGCATCTAATGCCGAAACTACCGGAATAATTCTAACTCCACTTTTTTGGCTTACTCTCTTGCAAATTTCTGCGAACTCTAAAGCTCTATCCCCAAACGTTTCTTTATATATTTTAAAATTTATTAATATCATCTTATTTTTAACAAATAATTTTTTTAATTTTTATTTAAGCCCTCCATTTTCAAGGGAGGGTAGGGTGGGTTTTTTATCTCACCAACCTATATTTTTGTTGTAATTGAACAATTCCGTTTACCAATGTTGTCATTGCTTCATCGCTTTCACTACTGTTTTTCAAAATCGTGCCAATAGCATCGCTAAAGTATTTTTGCATTTGAGTATTTAAACCATCATCATTAGTACTTGATGCTAAATACCAACTATTAGCATAATTGGCTGATTCTACAAATGGTTTTAATTTTGAATTACTACTTATTTTATCTACCATACTTTTTCTTGGATAAATTTGGCCAAAACTTCTTGTTTGAGAAGCAGCTTCATACATTTTTTCTAAACCCTCAACCGAAGATAAGTATTCCAAAAATTTCCAAGCTTCATCTTGATTTTTACTTTTATTATTTACTCCCTCAGTCCAATAACTAGCCCAATAAATATTTGTTAACTCTGATCCAGCATCAATTTTTTCAGTTGAGGTTGTTGTAGTAGGTAATTGAGGGATACTTGCTATTTCAAATTTTAAACTTGGATTTAATGCTTGAATATCAAAAATTCTCCATGATGGACCAAAATAAAAACCCAAATTTCCACTCGCGAAAAATTGGGTCGAATTTGGTAATGTATCATTCCAAACTTTGTCACTTGTTTTAAATAAAGTGTAAAAATTAAAAACGTCTTTTAATTTAGATGTACTTTCAGTTGTTTGAATATTTTTAAAATTAACTCCATTTTGTTTTGTCATTAATCCCACAATATCGCTCCAATGATCAACATTGTCTATTGATCCTAAAGCCGCTCCGGCCACCTTAATTTTCTCATTTCCTTCTTTTTCGGTTATTTTTATAGCTGCCTTTTTTAAGTTCCACCAATCTTTTGGCACTTCCACTCCAGCCTTATTTAAAAGTTCTGGATTATAAAACATAACTAAACCATCATACATTAATGGTATCGATAGCCATACTCCATTTTCTTTTAAATCAGTTTTATAGACATCAAAAAAATCAGTATCTAAACCAATATTTGTTACTACCTTAGTTGGCACTGATGCTAAATAATCTCTAAACATTGGAATATGAGTGTTGTGAATTCTAAAAATATCTGGCACCTCCACTTCGCTTCCACTTTTTGCCAATCTTCCAGCTAGTAATCCTCGATAACCTTCTTTAATTTTTTTTCTGTATTCAATTTTAATATTTGGGTTTTTTGATTCAAAATCAGCAATTACTCCATTCATTACACTTTCATCTTCCCATAAACCCCAATAAATTAATGTCACTTGACCAGTATTGGTAGTTTTTTTTGAAGTCGTTAAAAATAAGATTATAAATATAGCTAAAATTATTCCCAAAATAACAAAGATCAAGGTTTTTTTGTTTTTTTTCTTTTCTGGAATTGGCGCCGTCACTATTGGCTGTTTAACAGTTTCTGATTGTTGAATTACAGTCGGCTGTTCACTTACATCTCCATTTTCGTCTTTTGATAAGACTCTCCTGGCTGGTAATGGCGATTTTATATCTTCTAAACTCACACCTAATATCATACCTAAAATTAAGTAATCAATCCACCCTCTATTTTTTAAAAAACCATCTTTTTCTATTAAAACAAACACTTTTTCCTGTATAATTTCAACATGAATATCAATGTTTATACTGATGGTGGTTCTCGTGGAAATCCAGGGCCTTCTGGCTATGGCCTGGTTGTTTATGATGATGGTCAAAAAATTTTATTTCAAGAATCAAAATATCTTGGAATTAAAACCAATAACGAGGCTGAATATTCTGGTTTAATTGGTGCGTTAAACTGGATTAATAATAATAAAAATTCACTAGAAATTTCTCAAATAAACTTTTACGCGGATTCTCAATTAATGATTCGTCAAATGCAGAAAAAATATAAGGTTAAAGCTCCTAATTTAATCCCTATTTTTAATCAAGCTCAAGATCTAATTAAATTAATTTCTTTGCCGATTATTTTTAAAGACATTCGTCGAGATTTTAACCAGCTGGCTGATGAACTAGCTAATGAAGCTATGGACAAAAAAGCATAATCCATGAATAAAAAATCAATCTCTTACTTAATTCTAATCATTATTTTTATTTCTCTAACTCTTTTTTTAGGTCCAATTGTCGCCAATTTTAATAAAACCGGTAAGAATATTCGTCTTTTAAACAAAGATTATTCTTTTTTGACTCGTGATCAAATTCTTTCCAAAATTGATCAAGATTTTATTTTGCCAGACAAAGTTATTTTAGTTTTACCAAATCAATCAGAAATGAATTTAAATTTAGCCACAATTTCGGCTAAAATAGATAAAGAGAAAATTGCCGACACCATGCT
>CAZOQV010000036.1:0-3225 GCA_964582365.1 uncultured Gammaproteobacteria bacterium
ATCCTTGCCCGTGTGGACATTTAGGAGACCCTAAAAAAGAATGTAGGTGTACTCCCCGTCAAGTTGTAAATTATCAAAAAAAATTATCAGGACCAATAATGGATAGAATTGATTTACATTTAGCCGTACCAGCGGTGGATGTAAATAATTTGATGATTGATAAAGAAAAAGCTTGTGGGGAAAAATCAATGGAAATTAAAAAAAGAATTAATGAAGCCAGAAAAATTCAAAGTGAAAGATTTAAAAAATTGGGCCATACCCACAGTAATTCAGATATGAAAAATAGTCATTTGAAGGAATTTGCCAAATTAAGTGATGAAGCAAATTTATTGTTAAAACAGGCAGTTAATAAGTTTGCCTTGTCAGCCAGATCTTATTTTCGATTAATAAAAGTATCAAGAACAATTGCTGACTTAGAAAAGTCAGAAATAATTAAAGAAATTCACGTGGCAGAAGCATTACAATACAGGGTGAGGAATGATAGCTAAGAATTAATAATTAATAATTAAGAATTAATAATAATTAATGGCAAAATATAAAAATTATTTAAAAGGGAAAGGTGGGGAAGAAATGGCGAAAGAATTTTTGATGAAAAAAGGATTTGAATTAGTGGAAATGAATTATGAAAATGTGATTGGAGAAATTGACTTAATAATGATTGATAAAGATTGGTTGGTATTCGTGGAAGTAAAACTGAAAGTTGGCGATAAATTTGGAACACCAGAAGAAATGATTAATAAAAGAAAATTATCGCAAGTGAAAAGAATAGCTGAAAGTTATTTAGTTTTAGAAAAGAAAAAAGTAAAACAATTTAAAAAATATCGAATTGATGCGGTATGTATTATGTTAAATGAAGACGACACAATTAAAACTATTAATTATTATGATAATTTATACTAAATCCACCTGTTCCCCGATGAACATCGGGGAACTTCCTCCTTTAAAAAAGGAGGCTTTATTAATTTCCCTTTTTAAGGGAAAAACCGGTTTATCCGGAAAGGGTTTTGTTTATGAATGAATGGAAAAAGTGGCCGATAAAAACTATTGAAAAGAAAGATTTTCCGAGTAATTTAAAAAAAATTCCAAATTGTCCGGAAAAATTATTTTACAGAGGAAATTGGGACGAAAATCTTTTTAAAAAAACACTGGCGATTGTCGGTAGTCGAAATATGACTAGATACGGCAAAGAAATTATTGAAAAATTTATGCCGGAATTGGTAGCTCAAAAAATAACGATAATTTCCGGATTTATGTATGGAGTTGATAGCGTTGCTCATAAAAATTGCCTTAGTTTAGGAGGGAAAACAGTGGCTGTTTTAGGAAGTGGACTTAATGAATTATTCCCGATTGAAAATGATAAATTGTATACAGAAATTTTAGAAAAAGATGGGTTAGTAATTTCGGAATATGAGCCAGAATTTAAAGCAACAATTTGGAGTTTTCCTCAACGAAATAGAATTGTCTCGGGATTATCAACGATTGGAGTGTTAATTGTGGAAGCAGGCCTTAAATCAGGAAGTTTAATTACAGCCAAATTAGCGCTAAAACAAAAACGACCTATTTTTGCTATCCCTGGACAAATTGGTTTTAAAACAGCCGAAGGAACTAATTGGCTGATTCAAAGTGGTGGAGCTAAAATGGCAACCTGTGTTGGAGATATTTTGGGGAATTCAAATCATTGTCCGGATCAACAAAATTTGTTTAAAGATTACAGTGATTTATCTGATTTAGAAAAACAAATTGTGTCAATTTTGGAAATCGAAACGGTAACTATCGATGAATTGTGCCAGAAAATTAAATCACCGGTAAGTGAAATTTCAACTACAATTTCAATGATGTTAATGAGAGATTTGATTGTCCAAGAAAACGATAAGATTTATTTGAGTTAGAAACCCACCTGTCGATAAATCGACATCCTCCCTTGAAAAAGGAGGAAATTAATTATAAAAAGGCACCCCAATCGGCGATGGGAGCAATGTTACCGACAACAAAATTAATACCATAAAGAATTACGGCCGGGATAAGAATTATAAAAATGATTTTTAAAGATTTTTTATTTAGTTTTTTAGCAAAAGCTAATAATAAAAATGGATAAACAGGAGAAATATAACGGCTGATGTCACGATGAGCAACAAAAAGAGTGGCAAGAGTAAAAACAAGCGGGAAGATGGCAACGATGTCAAATTTGTATTTTTTTAATAAACGATAAACGCCATAGATTGCAAATAAATAAATGTAAACTATTTCTTCGAGCCAGATAGTATTGATCCAAGATTTAGTGCTGATAAAAACTAAGTAAGGTAATTTGTTTAAATGAAAATTATCACCACTGTTAAAATAAGCCCAAAAATCCCCTGTTTGAATTTGATAAAGATTAAAAATTAAAAGAATAGTGATCGGGGTTAAGATGAACCAAAAATATTTTTTGAATACTGTTAAAAAGTTTTTAGTTTTAATTAAATCGTAAATTGCGATAATTCCATAGGATCCAAACAAAAGAATTCCAGGAGTTTTAAGACTTTGGGCAATGGCAGCAAAAATAGCGGCGGGCAGATATTTACCTTTTTTAAAATAAAAAATGGAGGCAATAATGGTGGCTAAAAACCAAGTTTCCGGAGCGCCAATTTGACGTAAAACAAAAACCCGAGCTGGAAAGAAAAGGAAAAGAAGAGAAAGCCAAAAAGCTTTTTTTTCTTTGATAAACATTTTTAAAAATTCATATAAAATCAGAGTTAAAAAAACCGAGCCAGAAAGAGTGACTAGGAGCATGGCCTTGGGAGTGGAAATAAAATTGGAGACAAAATTAATTAAAATGGGATATCCGGGAAAATGAGCTGGATAATATTCTAGAGGTTGAGGAAGAGAAAAATTTGGCCCAATACAATTTTTATTGTAACCGCATTTAGCAATAACCATGTAGTTGGGACCATCGTAGTTATAAAAAACAGTTTCAAGAGAAACATTATTAAAACCTATTTTGCCCGGAACATTAAAATAAAAAATGAACCAGAAAAAAACAGAAACTAGAACAGTAAGAGCTACAAGCTTAAATTGAGATTTAAATTTGGTAAAATACATCCTAGATAATTCTACAATAAGAAGGCCCTATCGTCTAATGGTTAGGACGGCAGATTCTCATTCTGCTAATCGGGGTTCGATTCCCCGTGGGGTCACAATAAGTTTAGAGATTTGGCAAGATGGTTATCAAGAGAGGTATCAATGGCA
>CAZOQV010000037.1:0-3048 GCA_964582365.1 uncultured Gammaproteobacteria bacterium
GATTACCTGGAGGGGAATAAATGAGCGAGTGGGTTTATTTAATTAATGAATGGGAATTTATTAATCTTGCATATGTTAAGTCTGTTAGATATGATGATACTGGAAAATTTCAAGTAAAAGACGAAAGCGGATTTTGGCAAGATGCTTTACCCGACATATATTCAACCCCATTTAAATTTAGACACAACCTTAGGTGAGTGAATGAATCATGAGATTATCATTCCAAAACAGTTTATTGAAGCGTCGGAACATTTTAGATTTATTCGGTTAAAGACAGGGCAAGAAGATCCAGAAGAAAAGAAGCACCCGTTAGATTCTGGATGGACGCGTGGCAATGGTGGTCGGCTTTACAATGATCCGTCTCTTATAAAATGGATAGAAAGCGGGCACAATTACGGGTATCATGCAATAGGTGGGGGGATATGTGTTTTTGATTGTGATGACACGCTTTACGATCCCGCGCTGATATCACTTTTCGCAAACACATTCACAGTAAAAACTGGCCGCGGATATCATTTTATTTTTAAATCTGATTTAGAATTTAATTCAGAAAAAATAGAATTAAACACTACATCCGGGCTGCACATTGGACATATATTATTACCCGGAATGAAATTTCAAACTGTCGGTCCAAATTGCGTTCATCCAAGTGGAGGAATTTATACCGTAGTTCGTGATCTGCCTTTTGAATGGATACCGGCAGAAACAATAATGAGTCACATTAAAGGGTATATTATAGAAAACGAGACTCCAGAACACACCATTCCAGAGCGCACCCACAATTATTCCAGATCTCCACTGTGTGAGGTTTTAGATCTTAGGGTTGAGGATATAGGATATCCAACCGGGGACATCAGGCAACACGGATTAGAAATACAGGGTGTTCATCCGTTCCACGGTTCTAGCAGGGGGAATAAGGGCAACAACTACTCCATCAATCCCACAAAGGGCCTCTGGCACTGTTTTAGATGTGATAGCGGGGGTGACGCATTAACCCTCCTTGCAGTCAAACACGGTATAATAACCTGTGGAGAGTCAAAGCCCGGGTGCTTGTCAGATGAACACACATTATCAAGATTGTTAGAGCTGTTGCGTCACGGGGTAGAGGGGGCTGATATCGCTAATAAACTGATAGAATATGAAACAAAGGAACGAGATGAATACTTTAAAAAGAAAGATGAATCTTTAGCGCACGTTATTTTAGATGGGATTATCAATCGTACTGTTATAATAGAACCTGAAGGCGAACCCGAAGAGGTTATACCTAAAGAACTGTTGTCTATTCCTGGAGAGTTACAGGAAGCGGTTAATTATTACAACCTTACTGCAATCAAGCCACAACCTCAGCTCGCGGTTCTGTCGGCCATTGCCATAAGTTCTGTAGTCCTTGGAAGGCGCTTTTTTACCAATATGGATAATGGGGCTAATATGTATCTTTCAGCCGTTGCTAAGTCTTCAGCCGGAAAGGAGCATATTAAGACGGTTGTCGAGCGGGTTTTATTTGAGGCAGAATTATCTGATTATATTGGGCCTCCTGGGTATACTTCGGCCGGTGCGGTTTCAACCTGGTTATACAAAAAACCTAACCACATTTCCATGATAGATGAGTTCGGACGGATGCTACAAAGCACAAACCGGGCAGGCAACTCAAACCAGATGGATGCAATCACAGAGCTCATGCAGATATACGGCCGGCAGATGGGTGTGCATATGCCTCGAGGGTATTCTGAAATAAGCCATATAAAGAAACCTCGGAAGAGGAATGAGCAAACATATGAGCCGGTTTGTATGGATGTTCATAACCCATCTATCACCCTTCTTGGAATAACTACCCCATCAACCCTTTATGAGAGCCTTACCAGCGGGGACATCTTAAACGGGTTTTTGCCCCGTCTGGTTGTGGTTGATTCGGTATATGGCAGGCAGGTATCAAAGAGGCGGGGGGCTGCACAGATACCTGTTCCTTCGCGTCTGGTTGAATGGTGCAAAGAGCACGGCAGGATGGTTATAGGAGAGGGGGATCTATGTTCTGTTAACCATCCACAACTACCTCCTGAACCGATTATCATTCAGATATCAGATGCTGCGTACCTTCTTTTCGAGGCGTATGAATTAGAGTGTAAAAACCACCAGGATGCAAATGAACACACCGGCCTTGATGTCATGTGGGGAAGGTGCAGGGAAAATGCTCAAAGGTTAGCTTTGAACGTTGCCATTTCGTGCCGGTCGAATGTTATCCTGGGTGAGCACGCTGCATATGCCATATCTTTTGTAAAGTTTTATTCCGAACGGCTGGTTAAGGAAGCCGGAGGAAGTATATCAGATACAAATTTTGAGGCAGTTGTAAAGTCGGTATATAAGGCGATTGAAAAAGCAGGCCCGAGGGGGGTAACTAGGGCTGAGATGTCTAAGCGGTGCCGGAAATATAAAGGGCTTAACACAAGGGAACGCGACATGGTTGTCCAGGCAATTGTTGATGATTATGATGTTAAGCCATATAAACCTCCAGGGCAACGAGGGGTGCAACGTTATGCATATACGCTTTCCAAATACATAAAAGAAGACGAATAACCTTAACTTTTTTTCTTATTCGGTGTACCCGAATAACTATTTTGTACCTGAATTATCGCCGAATATACGGGGCTGATTTTCAATATTGGGCGTGTGGTGGCTTTAGATTAATTCGGGTACGCTAATTCGGGTACAAAATATAGATCACAAATAGATCAGTAAATACCAATAAAAAAATAAAGGGGGATAAGTGTACACTAATAATAATAATACTACTATATACTATATATTATTACTTTATTTTTAAATTAGAGGCCGTATATTCGGAATTAATTCGGGTACATTTTTGCTAATTAGTGTACACGAATTAGAAATGGGGCACGTATTGGTGTCGGATTGGGTATTATTCGGGTACATGATAACTATTATATACCCATATATCTATACATATAATCATGGCACAGGAACCAAGATACCAAAAAGCCTACAACCTCCCACACAGGGCGGTTGAGCAACTGAAGGAACTCAGGGAAACTT
>CAZOQV010000038.1:0-1316 GCA_964582365.1 uncultured Gammaproteobacteria bacterium
CCACATTGCCGCCAACACTGCCAAATCCGCCGCCGTCTCTTCAATTTTTACTCCTCCTGTCACCGACAAAAACACATCATATTTATATAAAGGTATCCCTAAACTTTTTTGGGCAATCGCCACCATCAATTGTCCCCGATTATAATCAATTCCCGAAAATATTCTTTTTGGCATTGGAGCAAAACTCTCCACCACCAATGCTTGAATTTCCAGCATCATTGGTCGAGTTCCTTCCATCACCACCGTAATTGCCGACCCCACTTTATTTTCTCCATTTTCAATTAGATTAATTTCTTCCGATTTAATTTCTCGTAGTCCTTTTTCTTCCATTTTAAAAACTCCCACTTCATCAGTCGGTCCAAATCTATTTTTAGTCGTTCTTAAAATTCTCAAGTCTCCACTTTTCTCCCCTTCAAAATACAAAACCGTATCCACCATATGTTCCAAAAGTTTCGGTCCGGCAATGTCCCCGTCTTTAGTCACATGCCCCACCACAAAAATCGCCATTCCTTTTTTCTTAGCAATTTGAATTAATCTAAAAGTTGACTCTTTAATTTGACTCACCGACCCAATAACTCCGGTCGCATTTTCGCAATTCATCACCTGAATTGAATCTACCACCGCTATTTTGTACAACTTTTGTGTTCGATCCAAAAACTCTTCTAATTCATCAATCGAATTTGTGCCTAAAATATCGAAGTTATTGGCATCCAAACCTAACCTTTTCACTCTCAAATTGATTTGTTCTGCCGACTCCTCTCCAGCCACATACAATCCACCTATCTTTCCAATTAATTGAGTTAATAAAGTACTTTTTCCAATCCCTGGTTCTCCCGCAAACAGCACCGCCGACCCTTGAACAATTCCTTTACCCAAAACTCTATCAAATTCGGAAATACCCGTAGAAAATACACCAATATCTAGCCCTCCCTTTTCAAGGGAGGGATCAAGGGTGGGTTTCAAATCACCTAAATTTTTCACCTCTAATTTTTCTCTTCTAATTCCTGTCTTATTTTTTGAAAATTGAAAATTGGAATTTGAAAATTTAGTTTCCTTAAGTGTGTTCCACTCCCCACAAGCCGAACACTGCCCCATCCATTTTCCAAATTCATTTCCACAATTACTACATACAAAAACCGTCTCTTTATTTTTCATTACTCATTATACTAAATAAAGACACTTTAAATCTAAATTTCTAATTTCCAATTTCTAAATTTAGAAAATATTTTTTTATTAGAAATTAGATATTAGATATTAGAAATTTAATTTTCGTCATTTCTAGCCCCTCTCATGCCATCACCACCAAAAATCCCCCA
>CAZOQV010000038.1:1416-2566 GCA_964582365.1 uncultured Gammaproteobacteria bacterium
TAGATCACGTTTTTCTTACTTGTTTCCACAATTCCCAAAGAGATTTTTCTCTTTTGAACATCAATACTCTCAATGTAGACTTGAACTTTTTCGCCTTCTTTAACCGACACTCCGCCAGTTAATTTAGAAATATGAATTAAACCTTCAACTCCAATTTCTAGTTTAACTAAAGCTCCAAAGTTAGCAATTCTAACTACAATTCCTTCAAGCTCTTTATCCTTTGGATATTTTTCTTCAATATTTTTCCACGGATCATCAAACAATCTTTTAACTGAGAACTGTAATCGACTATCATCTTTATTAATCAATTTAATTTTAATTTTATCCTTTGCTCTAAACATCTGTAAAAGATCACTAACTTTTTCCCAAGAAATTTCAGAAATATGAACTAATCCTTCTAAATTTAATGGTTGTCCTTTTTCATCACAATCAACTTTGACAAAAATACCAAATGGTTCAACTCTGACCACTTCAGCCTCAAAAATATCACCAACTTCCAATTTTTCAATTGCGTGAACTTCTTCACCCACTTTTCCTGGTTCAGACACTAATCTTTCAGAAAAGACCAATCTATTTTTAGCTTGATCAACTTCCAAAACTTTAGTTTTGATCTTTTTACCCATCATTTTATCTGGATCACCTTCATATTTATCTCCAATTTGAGAACCAGGGATAAATCCAAAAAAACCAAATGGTGCTACCACCACTGTTCCTCCTCGATTTAATTCTTTAGCAAAAACAGTTACTTCTCCACCGCTCTTTTCTTTTTCTTTAAAATAATTCCAACCATAACCGCTAGCCGCTCCTCTAATCGAAGCTAAAATTTGACCTTTATCATTTTCTGGAGATTTAATTTGGACTTCAATTTCATCATTAATTTTTAAATCAGCTACATAATCTTTAACAAATTCAAATTCTTTTCCAGTAACCACCGCATCAGTTTTACCACCAACATCGATGAAAATTGCTTTATTTTTAATAGTAGTGATTCGTCCTTTTACTTCTTGACCTTTTTTAAGTCCAGTTAATTCCACCCCTTCCATTTTTAACAGATCAGCCATATTTAAAGCTGTATCACTTTTTCTTACCTTTTTATCTTTTTTAGCCATTTTTTTAAAAAAAATCTCCCAATTACTTGGGAGCTTTCGCG
>CAZOQV010000039.1:0-2211 GCA_964582365.1 uncultured Gammaproteobacteria bacterium
GGGGCCGTCTCGCCGTAGGCGTCGGCCGTGCCGGCGGTGCTCTTCTGGATCGTGCAGACGTGCGGCAGTCTCATCGGCCCGTCACCTTCACGATGTGGTACTTGCTGACGGACGCCGACGCGGCCGACGCTGCGGAGACGTAGCGGTCGAGGATGGCGAACGCGGCGGCGCGGTGGCGCTTGATCGCGCTCTCGATCTGGACCGTCTGCGAGTAGTCGCCCTCGGTCGACTGGTCGGGCTGCGTGCCGTCGAGCCGCATCCGGTCGAGGATGCCGGCCTTCGCCAGTTCGAGGGACGCCGACTTGCACGCCGACGCATCCGCCCCGACGCCGTACGGCGCGAGGTAGGTGTCGATCTCCCGGTCGCCCTGTTCGATGATGGCCGTGAGGATCGCGTCGGTCAGGGTCGAGCCGGTCAGGTTCTTCAACTCGGCCGTCGTGCAGTAGGTCACGCGCCCACCTCAGGCCGGTATGCCGGATCGCGGATGTCGTACTCGACGGGCACGCCCGCGGGGTCGACCGGCGTCGTCTCGGAGAGATAGTAGTCGCTCGGGACGAGCCCGGCCGGCACTTCGAGCCACGCGAGTTCGGTGGCCGTGTACGCCTCGGGGTGCTCGACGGCGTCCGCTCGGTCAGCGGCCCATGTGCGGGAGAGGTATTTCCCGCTGCCCTGGGTGCTGATGACCATGCGGGCGCCTCAGTACTCGATGCGTGCGCCCGCGTTCGCCTGGAGCGTGCCGACGGCCCACCGGGCCGAGACGGTGCCGCCCTGGAGCTGGCGGATCACGTCGTCGAACCGCTTGATGGTGATCGGCTGCCGCTCGCCGATGACGGTCGAGTTGCCGGAGTCGAAGACGACCATGCCGATGTCGCCGTCGCTGTTGTACTCCCACGTCTGCGAGGAGGCGTCGGCCACGTTCGTGATGAACGGCGAGAGCCCGAGCAGGTTCGGCAGCTTGCCGGACTGCGCGGCCTCGGCACCGACGTATCCCGTGGGGATGTAGTCGGCCATGATCAGCGCCTCGGCGTCGGGGTGCAGGACGATCCGGTCCGGGATGAACCCGTCGGCCTTGACGAGCTTTATCGCCGTGGCGATCGCCTTGATCCCGAGGTTCGTGCCCGAGGCATCATGCTCGTTCGCCGACGTGTTGTCGATGAGTTCCGTGAGCGCGAGGCGGTTCAGGGTGTTCTCCATCTTCGCGCCCGCCTTGCGGATCTCCATCTCCATCACGGGATAGAGCGCGTCCGCGACCATCTCGTCCGTGATCATCGGGCGGATGCCGTACTTCTTCGCCGTCAGGGTGACGGACGAGTAGTCCTGCACACCGATCGGGATCTCGGCCCCCTCGGCGACTTCCGGAGCGTACGATCCGACCTCCCCGACGGGGATCGTCAGGGTGTTCGCCTTCATGGGCAGGACGGTGCACGCCTGCCGCATGCACTTCCACGGCTCCGCGCCCTCGAGCACGGTCGCGTGCATCTCGGTCTGGATCAGGGTCGTGGACTCGATCGCGGTCGTGAGCAGGAGTTCGCGGACGGGCTCGATCTTCCCGTCGTAGACGGTGCCGAGTTCGCGCGGGATCGTGTCGACGATGTGCTGCAGGGCCCGGCCGTTCGGCTCTTCCAGGCCGATCTTCGCGTAGGTTCTGAAGAGTTGTGTCATGATGTCACCTTACGTTGCGGCCGTCCAGATCGGCGTCATGTTCAGCAGGACGTAGCCCTTGCCGCCGACCGTCGCGGCGCCCGCGGCGATGTCTTCCTGGCACTGGCCGATCGGGAAGAGGCCGGCGCCCTCGGAGGCGTGGGCGGCGATCGCGCCGTCCTGGACGATCGCCGTGCCGACGACGGTCGAGACGCCGAGCCAGTCGCCCGCGTCGGCGGTGCCGTTGTCGGCGGAGAGCTCGACCTTGACCTCGCAGCCGTTGCCGTAGACGAGGAACGACTCCCCCGCGGCAGCGCCGTAGGCGGCCACGCCGACGGGCGAGCCGAGGGACGAGGTCGCGGGGGCCACGGTCCTGCTCGCACCGTCCGCGGCGAACGCGACGATCTGCCCCGCGAGAATCGTGCTCGCGGCGATGTACGTGCCCGTGACGCCGATGCGCCGGGGCTTGGGGTCGAATCCGACCGGGATTGTTGCTGCCATTTACTGGACCTCCTGGTAAATCTCGGTCTTCGTGATCGTGAGCCCGGACGGGACCGAGAGCTCGCGCGC
>CAZOQV010000040.1:0-2146 GCA_964582365.1 uncultured Gammaproteobacteria bacterium
CCCAGAATCCGCAATAGGATAAAAATTCTATTGCGTAGCAATAGAGAATCTAATAGAAAAGAGCAAGCAAATTAGAGACATTCGTAAGATCGACCTGTGTTGAAATCCGGATAAGATTTACTTACGGGAGAGAAGATGGATTTTGAGATTGGATTTACAGATAAAGACATCACCCCTTGGGGTGGCATGTCGTTAATGAAAAAGATGCTGGAGCGGTGCGATATTGATTCGATCCTTTCGACCTTAGGACTTCCCGAACCCGGCTCTAACCGAGGCTATAAACCAGAAGAAATCATCAAAAGCTTTTTGGTGAGCGTGTGGTGTGGCGCGAATCGCTTCATGCATACGGAAGTAACCCGCCAGGATGCTGTCATCCGGAAGATATTTGGATGGAAGCGGATCTGCGGTCAAGATACTTATAAACGGTTTTTCAGCAAATTTACACAGGAGCAGAACCAGAGAGTATTTACATTGATATATCAGTGGTTTTTCCAGAGCTTACGATTTGACAACTACACATTAGACTTGGATTCCTCCGTTTTGACCCGTTACGGAGATCAACAAGGGGCAAGAGTGGGTTACAATGCGAAGAAACCGGGCAGAAAATCACATCATCCTCTGATGGCTTTTATTGCGGACTGTCGGATGATTGCTAATGTCTGGTTGAGAAGCGGCAATGCACATTCAGCAAACAACATGTTTTCGTTTTTGGAAGATACCCTGCATAAGTTGCAAAGTAAGCGGATCGGATTACTGCGGGGTGACAGTGGTTTTTACGGAGAAGATATTTTTCGATACCTGGAGGAACGGGGAGAAGGAGCGATTTCCTACATTATAGCGGCTCGCCTGTATGGTCCGATTCAGAAGGAAATATCCCGTCAGAAGCTCTGGCTGAAGTTAGACGACGGTATTGAAATCAGTGAAACACAATATCAAAGCACTAATGGTTCAAAAGCACGCCGGATGGTCATCGTTCGTCAGAAGATTCAGGATCGTCCGAAAGCGACCGGCAGGCAATTGCGGCTATTTGAGGACAGCGACATTTACAACCAATACCGGTACCATTGTTTCATCACCAATTTAACCTTGCCGGCGATTCAGGTCTGGAATCTTTACAAAGATCGGGCTGAGGCGGAGAACCGGATCAAGGAACTCAAGTATGATTTTGGTTTTGACAGTTTCAACCTTCACAGCTTTTACGGCACGGAGGCGGCTTTAAACATGGTCATGCTGGCATACAATCTGATGAGCTTATTCCGTCAGAGCATTATCGGAACGAAAGTCCAGCAGAAGATGTCGACGTTACGATACAAACTTTTTGCTATGGGCGGTTACATGGTGAAAGACGGCAACCGTCGCATTCTAAAATTATCACTGGCCATGAAACGCCGGGAGTGGTTTCTCGGGCTTTGGGACAAAACATCACGCTTCTCGTTGCCTGTAACCCTTCCAAAATTGAACCCTATTGCGTAATCTGGGTTAAAAAAATGACAAGCGGCTTTTCTCACCAGCCGCTTGTCATGGCAAGCAGTATCGTCAGCGGAGCCTGAAACCTGTTTATTTCAGGCGTCTGTCCTTCCAGTAGAGAATATTTGTCATGCTCGATGTTGAAGGCGCCTCGCCGAGCTGCTGCGTAAGAGTGCTCGTCCCCGCGCCGCCGCTGGCGGTCGCGTAAATGTCCGCCGCGCCGTAGCCGGGCCGATAGGAAACAAGGACGGCTGAACCTACACCGACGCCTAAGTAGTCCGTCCTGCCCCCGCCGTCCACCATTCCGGATCCGGTCAGGTAGTTGATCTTGTAAACGAAAGAATTTCCGGCCTGGCCACAGGCGGTATCCGATCCCTGTTGAGGCAGATATGTGGGAAACATAAGCATACCGCCGAACAGAGCCGGGTCTGAGATCATCTTCTCGCCCACAGGATTGGTAATGGTGTGCGCTCCGGGTCCTGTTGTAGTCAGCGCATTGGTGGAAAGGTTGATATACCAGCCGTCTTGTATATCTGCTATGGTACATCCTTCCGTCGTTGCTGAATAACAATAGACGCCGGAGGTTATATTTTTTAAATTCGATGTTGTATATGTACCGCTGAAGGTTTTATTTTCTTTTACCGCGTAAATCCGGTTTTTCGTGTCGTTTGTATCCTCC
>CAZOQV010000041.1:0-2143 GCA_964582365.1 uncultured Gammaproteobacteria bacterium
TAATTTCTAATTTCTAATTTCTAATTTCTAAAATAAAAGGAAGGAATTTTTGTTGAGCGATAAATGTGCGGTGAAAAAAGGGTTTTAGGGATTGTCAAAAAAAATTGCTTTTGTTATTCTGGATTTATGAATACCATTTTTAAAATTTATATTCGAGTTCTTTTCTTTTTGTTTCCAATAATCTTCATCCCAGTAGTGGTTGATGGATTTGGATTGGGAAAAAATATAGCCTTAGCCGTAATGGCTTTTTTAGCTTTAGTTTTGTGGGGAGTCAACTTGATAATTGGTGAAGAAAAAATAGTAAGAACCAATAAACTTTTATGGTTGTTTTTAGCCGTGGTAGTGTGGAGCGGAGTAACATTTTTTAGATTAGGTCCTGGAACAAGAATGATGTCCTTAATGAATCCGATGGGACTGGGGACGGTAGTTTCACTATTTGTTTTATTTTTTGTTTTTATTCAGAACAATGATAAAGAAGAGAGTGAAAAACAGTTTTTACTATTAACCATTTCGGGAATATTGGCGGGGGTAGTGTCTTTAATAGTGTTTTTATTACCAGCCAGTAAATTACCATTATCGATTCCTAAAAATAATCCATTGATATCAATTAATGCGGCTTGGTCTTTGGTTGGTTCAACTTGGGCAGAATTAGTTTTATTTTTATTTATAGTTTTAGGTTGGCTTAAAAAATTATTAAAGAAAATAAAAGAAAAGGCCGAAATTTCGGGTTATTTACTAGAAGTGATAGCAGTGGTCTTTTTCTCACTTTTATTCTTATTAGGTATTTATAAAATTATTAAAGCCGGTTGGGTATTTTTAGACTTTACTAGTGCTTGGATGATTGCAGTGGAAACATTTAAAAAGCATCCAATTTTTGGAATGGGAATTGGTAATTTTTCAGAAGCTTTCAATTTATATAGACCAGCAAGTTTCAATTTAACCAAATATTGGTCTGGTTCTTTCTCTGGTTCTTCAATGGGGATTTTGCAAATTTGGACAGAACTAGGGATAGTTGGTTTATTATTATCTTTTTATTTGGTGGCGATTGTGTGGAAATTGAGAAGTACACCTAAATTTTGGCAATTGGCGTTATTTTTAGCTATATTTTTGTTTTTACCATTTAATTTAATAACTGCATTTTTATTAGTGTGGATGTTGTCGAATGGAATAGCCGAAATTAAAGAGACTAAATTGGTTTTGAATGTGGGAGAAAAAGATTTTAATGTAATGCCTTATTTAATGGCATTATTGGTTTTAGTAGTAGTTGGTTTTGGTAGTTTTTGGACAGTAAGAATATTTTTAGGTGATTTTTACATGAGAAAATCATTGGTGGCAGCGTCCAAAAATGATGGGTCTAAAACTTATGAATTGCAAATTAAAGCAATTGGTTTTAATCCCTATTCATCTAGTTATCGACAAATGTATTCTCAAGTTAATTTATCTTTGGCCCAAACTTTATTAAGTCAGGCTGAAGTTAGCGATGATGATAAAGCGAAAGCGTCGACTTTAATACAGCAAGCAGTTAGAGAAGGGCAATCAGCAATTACTTTAAGTCAGAGAAATCCAGAACATTGGTACAATTTAGCTGGGATTTATAAATCTTTAGCTGGAGTGGTAAGTGATGATGTGGTTGGTTGGAGTTATCAGTCATATCAACAAACGATGGCTTTGAGTCCAGTTAATCCACTTTATTCTTTAGATATGGGTGGATTGCTTTATGCAGCTGGTGATTTTGAAGGAGCAGATAGAGCTTTTGAGGAAACGGTTAAAAATAAGAGTGATTTTGCTAATGCTTGGTATAACTGGGCAAATTCAGCTAAAAAGCTAAATAAAATTGATGTAGCAGTGGCTAGATTGGAGCAGGCATTAAAATTAGTACCAGCTGATTCTGGTGATTATGAAACTGCAGCCAAAGAACTTGAAGTGTGGAAAAAAGAATTAGAAGAAGCAATTAAAAGACAGCAAGAATTGATGAAGCAACAAGCTGATGCTCAAGCTGCTGCGGCACCAAAACAACCTGAGACTTTGAAAACTCAATCACCATTACCAATAATGGGAGAAGAAGAGAAGGTGAATATACCAGCTAGTCAATTGGAAGCACCACCGGTGATTCAACCGACAGAGGTGGTGGAACCGTAATTTC
>CAZOQV010000042.1:0-2133 GCA_964582365.1 uncultured Gammaproteobacteria bacterium
CGGCAACCGCCGAACCGACCGAAGCAAAAACTGCTTCAATCGTAAAGACGGTAACAATCTCCGAAACCACAGCAACAACAAACGGCGAACGCAGAGTAACCGGTGACGGAGGAACTCTTACATTTAGTAAGGGAGAGACCGTGTCTGGCGTTGATATTGAAATCAATGGAAAGCCTTTTGCCAATTGCGTTATCAAAAATGCACCGATGGACGGAACAGTTACTACAGGTGTAGTTAACCCGTGGGATGATGAAATTAAAGGCCTTAAAGTCATCAGTAATGACGAGATTTTAGGATCTAGCCCAATTCCTTCAGCTCCCACCTCCAGCAACATCGATTACGGCAACAATCCGCAAAAGTATATTTCTCATCCAAATATGTATAAAGAGACAGGTGTTTCCGGTCAAATATATACTTGGACGTTTACCGTCAGAAATGATGAATATGCCATCGTCGGAGGATATTCTGTAAACGGAATCGTTGACGGATTATATAAAGGTTTCGGCCCCGGCACCTACACTGTAAATGTCATTGATGGATTTATTTCCGTCATAACAGCAGAATGGGGCGCCAACGAATTCGATTTCCGCGTGGATCAAGCTATTCTTTACGACTGGGCCCATACCAACATCGATCGCGGGCCAATCCCCACCAAATAAATCACGAGTATGCAGGTAAGATAAAAATTTTGATAAATAAAAAGAAAATTTTGACCTAATCGTCAATCTAATTTCTAATTAAATATCATTATTTTTATCCCCTGCGCCACTCTTTCGATGTGTATCGGAACTGACGAGTCCAAAAGGACGAAAGTGGAAAAAGTATTGATTTTTATATCCTATAACTTTGACAAAACAGGCTTTTTATGTTAAAATCCGAACGATATTTAAAAATATCAAATTTAAACAAAGTGAACCTTTGAAACAAAACATTGCGTTTTTATTTTAAACCTTCACTGCACTTTAAAAATTCGTGATTTATTTGAAAATTTTGTAGTTTTTCTCCATCCTATATAATATGTACCATTTTGGGTTCAAATTTTGAACTTAGAATGGTATGTATTATGTAATAAAAAACAAAAAATAAAATGATAAGGAGAAATTACTATGGTAATCAAACAAAAAGGCGACACCCCAGATCAGGTCAATAAAAACACCGAAAAATTTCGTTCCTGCTTCAGGGGTAAGCAAAAAGATAGTGAAGTAAACACAACAACTGAAATTACAAAATCAGATCAATTGACAACAGTGATAGAAAAATTAAGCCCGGTTATTGAAAAATTTAAAGCAGATAATGGAATAAAGACAGAAACGGAAGAATCTATTGAAGTTGAAAAAACGGATGAGGTAACTGATGAAGATACGACCCAAAAAGATATAGATTATATTTTAGACAGAAGAAAAGAAAGACAAAAAGCAAAAAAACACACTAAAGCCGAACAAGTTATCGAAGCAAAACCTGAAGAAACAAAAACAGATGTCGTTATCGAAACTGCCAAAACAGACGAACAAACTTTAAAAACCGGCCCAATTGATTTCTCAAAAGATATCGAACCAGTCGAAAAAGTCAAAGAAGAAAAAATCGATCCGGCTACTTATTCAGTTCCAGTTCATGAATTTACCAAATCTGATACCAAAACCAAATCTTTTAATTTTAATAAACAACTTGTGATTATTGCCGTCGTCATAATTTTCGCATTTACTGGTTTAATTATCTTTGTAAGATGCAACGATAAAACTACAACAGGCAATTCTTCTCTTAACGAAACCACAAGTATTAACAATATTGTTGTTAACAATATCCCTTACGAAGACACAGGAACTACAGGCACAAAAACCTGGACAGATTTAGTCATTAACGATGACCAATATCTTATTGTAGGAGGATTAACAGGAAATATAGATGGGGTTTCTTACAAAGATGGATTTTATATCGGCATCGGTCCGGGAACACATAATCTAACAATAACTAACGGTTTCAGACACATTGTTTCATCAGAAGAAGCCCCCAGTAAATTTGATTTCCGTGTAAATCAAGCCATAGCCTACAATTGGGCTCGTGCTCACATCGACAGAGGTCCTATTCCGGTCGCTCCCACTCCAGATCCAGTCGCATAAAATTTTTAAAAATAAA
>CAZOQV010000043.1:0-2077 GCA_964582365.1 uncultured Gammaproteobacteria bacterium
AAGCTGAAATTGTGGCTAAAGCTCTTCAAGGACCAGTCACTGAAGAAGTTCCTGGCTCTATAATTCAAAATCATCCAGATGTTGTCGTGATTTTAGATCAAGAGGCTGCCTCTTTGCTAAAATAGCTCAATGGCTATCATTAATCCAGTTTATTTAACCCTATTTCTCTTTTTTTTAGTTTCTAAACCAGCCTTTGCTGGTAATGATTTGACAATAATTTGTGATAAATCTGGATGCTCTAAATTGCCAAAACTTTCTTTTTTTAATGAAACTAATATTTATCCAGGCTTCACCACTTCTCAAAAAATTTCAATTACAAACAATCTCAATAGCACTTGTTATTTAACTTTCAAAACGATTTCAAAGTCTAAAAAATCAGATATTTTATCTCAAAAAATTTTAATAAATATTTCCAGTATTGATTCTGTAACAGATTATAAATCAGCTAACTATATTTTAAGTGATTTATTCAATTCATCTGAATCTATTGGGTATATTCAAAAAGGTCATACAAATAAATATTTATGGTCTATGGTTTTTGATTCTGATGCCGACAACAGCTATCAAAATCTAACTTCCACTTTTGATATTGATTTCAACTTTGAATGTGATGATGAACAACTAACAGCCCAACCCGATTATCAACAACAGGTTTTAGGCGCCACTACTGAAAATAATTTAACCGAAAAGCCCGAAGTTTTAGGTGTTCAAGATTCTAGTCGTAATAAACAGTGGTTGCCAATTTTATTTATCGTTGTTCTTTTTATTAATTTGTTTTACATCAGATTTTTTATTTAAAATAAAAACAATAAAAATGATCATTAAAAATAAAAACCATCTTCAAATTTTAAAAAACATCAACCATTTTGTTGTTTCCAAAAAAACCGACACTCAATGGGTTAAAAAATATCTCGGCACCGATAAAATTTATCACGGTTTTTCTAGTCAAGAGATGGTCGATTTAGCCAAAGATTTACTCAAAAAAAATAATTTTAATGATCAAGAATTAATTGATTTATTAAACTCTCTTTACCAAAACGGCACTACCTATACCGAAATAGCCTTGGCTGCCATAATTTTATCTCGATCATCAAAATTGCTTCAAAATTTCGATCCTAAAAATTTAGATTTATGGTTAAATTACACCTGTGGTTGGGCAGAAAATGATGTTTTGTGCCAATCCAATTTTTCTTCAGAAATTTTGCTTTCCAATTGGCAACAATGGAAAAAAATATTGAAACAATTTAATCAAAGTAAAAATATAAATAAACGCCGCGCCAGTTTAGTTCTATTAACCAAATCTCTTAGTCGCTCTGATGATCCGCGATTATCAGAATTATCTTTTCAAAACATTGAAAATTTAAAATCAGAAAAAGAAATTTTAGTTACCAAAGCTGTTTCCTGGTTACTTCGCGCCTTAGTCACTTTCCATAAACAAGAAGTTTTATTTTATTTAGAGAAAAATAAAGATACTTTACCAAAAATAGCCTATCGTGAAGCCCTATCAAAAGCCCTCACCGGCCGAAAATACAATAAAAAATAATTTAAGCCCTCCCTTTTCAAGGGAGGGTAGGGTGGGTTTAATTAATATCTACTTTCCACAAAAGTCAAAGAATATCCTTTAGCATTGGCTCTTCCTGTTCTCCCAATTCGGTGAACATAATCTTCATAATTATTTGGTTTATCATAGTTAATTACATGGGTAATATCGGCCACATCTAAACCTCTAGCGGCCACATCTGTGGCGACTAAAACATTGATTATATTTTCTTTGAATGCTTTTAAAGTAGTTTGTCTTTGATGTTGAGCTTTATTACCATGAAGTGAACCAACCTTAAATCCTTGTTCATACAAATTTTTTGACAATCTTTCTACCACTAATTTAGTTCCTCCAAAAATTAAGACTTTTTTGAGGTCTTCTTTTTTTAGCAAATCGATTAAAACTCTTTCCTTATCTTCTCGTTTTACTCGAACAATATCTTGTTCTACGTTTTTAGAACTTTCTTGAGTTTCAACCGAAATTTTAGCTGGATTAACTAAAAATGAATTAATTAATGGTTCAATTTTTCGGTTAACA
>CAZOQV010000044.1:0-1944 GCA_964582365.1 uncultured Gammaproteobacteria bacterium
CACGCTCTGGCGATTCACCATCGGGAGCAATGTTCGGTCCAAAGACAATTCCAAAGCCCAACTCCTCAAGCCATTCGAGGGTTGCGTTTTCCAAATCTGATTCTGTGTATTTGTAGTTAGTCATATTTTTAATCTTCCAACCAAAGGTCTTTTGGTAAAAATTTATTAATCTCTGTGTTTGAAAATGTAAATTCTTCCTGTTCTTTCAGCGCAATCGATGCTTTTTTATAAGCACCAGGACTTGTTGGTAGTGAATTTTTATAAACAAGATCAAGTTCTTTTAATAATTGATCTCGTTTTAATTGAACATCTTCATCTTTGATTTTCCCATTCATCACATCAGCAATTAGACAGGTATATTTTTCACGGATTTGCCATAGCTGATTAGCCGTTTGCTTGTATTTATATGCTTTTTCTTCCGGATTAAAACTTAATTGAAAAATGGCCAATGCTAAACCTAAAGCCGTAAATATTGCACCAGCGATAAGTAGCCCTTTTTGATCATTGATCAAGGTAGCCAACAAGGTACTTGAGCCGATTGCCAGGATAACAATGTTAACCCATTTAAAAATATTTGCTTTACATTCTTGTATTTCAAATTCCTTCTCGTATGTTTTATGAGAATAAACCGTTCTACCAAATGACTCTCTAATTATTTGTAAATTTATTTTGTCCATAAAGTTTGAATTAATAACTGCTACCAATTGGCACTAATATTTTGTCGGTCGCAACACATACGCCATTTTTTATTACATAACACTCGACATAATGCTCGCCCATGTATTTTGTGTGTTCTCTTTTTTCTGCCGATCCAAGATCGTCTGAAATTTCACCTCGCAAATCCCCAGCGTCATTTGCTTCACTTCCAAAATTTCTTACCTTCCATTTTATTTCAAATGGAGCAGGAACGGTATTTTTTATAATCCTAAAAATTAACTTTTTATTTTTAAGTAATGGGAGTTTATTTATAATAAAATTACTTAGAAAATTATTTCTAAATCCGTTTTGCTGTATCTCGGCGTCGATTTTCAAGGAATAGGATGAATTTATATTTTTGTGTATCTCGTATTTTTCTTCAAGATATTCTTCTTTATTTGAAGGATAAACCAAATATAATTTTTGAATTTTTTCATCTAGCCCGTCAACTACTCCCTTTTCAAGAGTTATATAAAAATTATCTCCAAATATTTTTCTCCACTCAGCAACCGCATCATCCAACTTATCACTATCTTCAAATTCGCAGGCTTTTTTAGCTCTATTCAAAGCTGTTAAAAGGTAGCTCTTTAATCCCTCATCAAAAGTATTATTATAAAAATATTCAAAAAAATTTCTGACTAATATAGGGTATTCTAAACTATAATCTGTATTTATATTGAAAAAACTAATAACAGAATTTTCGATTTTGTAGGATTTTATTTTAGCCGTGCAGTTTTCTGACCACTTTTTAACCATACGAACCAAAGCCCTTGTTTTTCCAGTTTTCGTGTCGGAATCACTTACATTTCTTATTTCCGATCTTGGGTCCCAATTTTCCCACGATCCACCATTTGCAGAGTTTGGTATCTTAAAGGTTCCTCCGTTATTTTCCCAAGCTGGCAGAAGCTCAACATCATGTTTAGTATCGGCAAATTCTAAAACCACAACCTTTTCGTCAGCTCTAATCGGGGTGTTTGGATATTTATCCTCTAAAATCTTTTTAACATCCTGCAAGAGCTGTGACTGACAATTTGATTGATTGTCATCGTATTGATCGAATTTCTCCGGGGGCATTATAAAAATAACATCTATATCACGGGCTGGCCTAATATGAGTATGTTTTGCATAAGACCCAATCAGAAGCTTTGTACTGCCATTATATTTTACCGTTGGATAATAATAATCGTGAAGTTTTTTGCATACTCCCGTGTGTTTATTAACTGCATCATCTCTTTGAGCTGGTGTCAG
>CAZOQV010000045.1:0-1879 GCA_964582365.1 uncultured Gammaproteobacteria bacterium
TTAGAAATTAGAAATTAGAAATTAGTTCTATATCTGGATTTTTCCTAACTTTTCATATACAATACAACCCATGGCAGCCACGTTAAACATCTCCAAAGTCAAACAGGCGTTACTTAGTCAGGCTAAGAAGCTTCATTATCTTACCAATGATGAGATATTAAATCAAATTCCAGAACCAGAAAAGTACATTTCTGAAATTGATGATATTTTTGATTATCTCTTTGAACACGGTGTTGATGTTTTTGATAAAGTCGAATCCAAAGAAGTCATTGAAATTGAAAAACAAAAAAACAATTCTGCCGATCTTTTAAGTCTTTTGTCTCAAAAAGGCAACGTCGATTCGGTTAGAATGTATCTCAAGGAAATTGGAAAAATTAATCTTTTAACTTTTCCAGAAGAAGTTGATTTAGCTCAACAAATTGAAAAAGGTTCTCTTAGTGCTCGTGAAGCTCTTATTAATGCCAATTTACGTCTTGTTGTCTCTATCGCTAAAAAATATATCGGTCGCGGACTTACTTTTTTAGATTTAGTTCAAGAAGGGAATCAAGGTTTAATGCGTGCTGTTGAAAAATTCGATTGGCACCGTGGTTTTAAATTCTCTACTTATGCTACTTGGTGGATCCGTCAAGCCGTCACTCGTGCTATTGCCGATCAAGCCAAAACTATTCGTATCCCTGTTCATATGGTTGAAACCATTAATAAAGTTTACAAAGCCACTCGAGCTTTAACTCAACGACTTGGTCATGAACCAGAAATTGAACAAATTGCCGAAGAAGTGGGGATAACTATTGAAAAAGTCGAAGAAATTTATCGTATTTCTCAGGACACTACTTCACTTTCCACCCCAGTCGGTGACGATGAAGATTCATTTTTAGGCGATTTTATCGAAGACACCACCCAAATGTCTCCCTACGAAGAAACCAGTAAAGAATTATTACGTGAATCAATCGAAGAAGTTCTCGGATCTTTAGATGAAAGAGAAACCAAAGTCTTATCTCTTCGTTTTGGTCTAATGGGTGAAACTCCAAAAACTCTCGAAGAAGTCGGCAAAATTTTTAATGTCACTCGTGAACGTATTCGTCAAATCGAAGCCAAAGCTCTTCGTAAACTCCGCCACCCAAGTCGTCGCAAAAAATTACAGGATTATTTAGAATAAAGTCTTAATCAATAATTTCAAATTCCAATATTTCTGCATTTTTTACTTCAATTTCGTCAAAATTTTTTCCAGTAAGTTTATTAACCATCATTCTTATTGGTCCACTATGACTTACCACCAAAACAGTCTCTGCTTCTTCCAATTTTAAATCTTCCAAAAACAAATCAGTTCTTTTTTTCAAATCAAGTAAACTTTCCACTCCCATTTCTTTATTTATTTTATTATTTTGATCTATTTCTTCCCAATCAACCAAAATATCTTCCACTCCTGTATATTCACCAAAATCCCTTTCTTCAATTAATTTTGACATAAAAATTTGCCCTTCAATTGGGTATTCATCTAAAATATTATTTAAAGTTTCCACACATCTGCCCAATGGTGAACAAAAAACCATATCAATTTTGTATTTTTCTTTCAATTCTTTACCTGTTTTTTTTGACTGTTCAATTCCTTTTTGATTCAACTTACCATCATCTTTCCCTTGAATAAGATGATTAAAGTTTTCTTCAGTTTCGCCGTGTCTAACTAAAATTAATTTCATGCCGATATTATACTATATGATTTTCTTTATTTTCTAAATCAAGCTTAGATGATATAATTCAAAAGCATTTAAAGATCGTACTTTTATCTAATATTCTTAATTATTAATTCTTAATTATTAATTAAATATTCGCCCTTAGCTCAACGGTAGAGCAATCCGCTGTTAACGGAAAGGTTTTTGGT
>CAZOQV010000046.1:0-1854 GCA_964582365.1 uncultured Gammaproteobacteria bacterium
CGGAGTATAACAATTTTGCCTTAAAACACGATGCCGATTTATCGGCATATAACAAATTTGCCTATTTATCAAACCCCGATTTATCAGATTATTTCCTCTATTTTATATCCTATAATCTTGACAACCCAATCTTATACTGGTATAATTCACCCGATATTTAAAAATATCAATTTAAACAAAATGGATCTTTAAACCAAGACATCGCGTTTTGATTTTAAACCTCCATCGCACCTTTAAAATTCGTGATTTATTTGAAAATTGCCTCGCTATATTTTTTATTCTTATAATATGTGCCATTTTGGGTTCAAATTTTGTGCCTAAAATGGCACATATTAAAAATAAAAAAACAACGACAGTTAACCTGTTTTTATAATATAGATTCGTCTTCCAAAACTAAAACAATAGAGTTGACGAATGTCATCTCAGAAAGAAAGGTTGTTAATCAATGATTAATATTAAAAAAGAAAAATTGGAAAAAATTTTATTGCCATTACTAGTAGTATTAGGAACAATGGCGACAGTCACTTTTATACTGCTTTCAATGTTTGGAACCATAATCTATTTTGAAAATATTATTGCCTACCAGATAGTAAGTATTAGCGGCATCATAGTTCTCATCAGTTATATGCCTCTAATGATTCATATAAGCGAGTTTGAATACCTAAGAGAAGTTGAGTTTTCAACACGTTTGTCAAAGATTTCAATAACCCTGTTTTCAACAGGTTTATTAATAATTTTTTTTACAATGCTCTCGTTAGCTATTAACAGATTTTTATTTTAAATTTCAGCGGCAACCCCAAATAAATCACGAGTGGCGGAGATGAAATAGTAATAAGTAATAATTAAAAAGAAAAAAAATTGACATCATTGTCAATCAAATATCTTTCTATTTATCACTATTTTCATCCCCGCGCCACTCTTTCGATGTGTATCGGAACTGACGAGTCCAAAAGGACGAAAGTGGAAAAAGTATTGATTTTTATATCCTATAAATTGAATTTATCCCTAATTTATGATACATTTCAATCATAATAATCATCCCGATTATTAACTAGCATTTAGTGAAAGCAGACATTTGCGTCTACTTTTTTCTTTATGTAGTTCTTTTAAAATTCGTGATTTATTTGAAATTTGTAGTTTTTTTCCATTTTATATAAATATAGAAAGGAAGGCTAAGAAAATGTCAGAAAAAGATGAAGTAACACAAGAGGATGAAACCATAGAATATTATTGTCCATGGTGTTCTCCAGGGTGTCCTGAAAACGAAATACAAAATATTTCATCAGAAACACCTCCCAGGGAAAGAAGGTGCATAATCTGCGGCTCCGAACTTAAATTAGCTATTCCACCCAAAAAAAGCATTTCATTTTTAAAAATAATTAAAAAAAATGCTTTATTAATTTTTAAGATAATTATTATATTAATTATTAATATCGCAATGGTGTGGAAACTTTATCGTGAATATCTTGGAATACAGGACTTTTTAAACATAGATAATAACTTAAAAGCGATAACATCTTCCTATGATATAGTCATCGTCGGAATTGTAATGTTATGTATTGATGTTGCGTTTGCTTTTAATTTATTAAATGGTGATTTAAAGCAAAAAATATTTTTAAAATTAAAAAAATTTAAAATTGATGAAACAAAAATATTATCGGCAACAATTTATGCCTTAATATTCGTAATATTAACACTTGTCGCACTAGAGATCCTTTACTACTATCAATTTGACGTATCTTTTTTAAACAAATAAACCACGAATAACACGAAACAGAAATAATAATCTGGAATGAAAACATTCCCTTATTATTTCTGTTTCTCCCCTTTTCCCTATTATACCGAAACGATGAT
>CAZOQV010000047.1:0-1750 GCA_964582365.1 uncultured Gammaproteobacteria bacterium
GTTACCGTCTTTACGATTGAAGCAGTTTTTGCTTCGGTCGGTTCGGCGGTTGCCGTTTTGGTTTCGGGTGCGGTAGTTTCGGTTTCTTCATTTTTGAGTTTATTACCATTACAACCTGTGATGATGATGATGAGTGTCAACATTATAACAATTGCAAAAATTTTTTTCATTTTGTACCTTTCTTTCTTATATTGTGAGGTAAATGAGGATGATAAGGATAGGGATAAGGAGAACTATAATCAATGCTCCAAAAATTTTAATAAGACGATGTGTTTTTGTGTTCTGTTTGAAGATCTCTTCAAACATCTCTTCTGTCGTTAATACCTCCAAATCCCTTGCTTTTGCTGCCGTGTCTTCTGTGGCTTTTACTATGTCTGCTTTTGTTACTCTTTTTGTTTCTGCCATAGATTATTCCTTTCTGGGTGGATAACTTTAGTTATCTAATATCACCCGTAAAAATTATATACAGGGTTGATCTAACGGATTGTTAGACTCCCGAAAAACGGAAATTAGCACGAACCCTCCTTTCTTTATTTATATAATATGGACCGTTTTAGGCACAAAGTTTGAACCCAAAATGGTACATATTATATAGGATGAAGAAATACTGAAACTTTTCAAATAAATCACGAATTTTTAAAGAACTGCGAAGAGGGGAAGTAGACGCAAATGTCTGCTTTCACACTAAACGCTAGTTAATAATCTAGATGATTATTATGCTTGGACTGTATCATAAAATACTTAAAATGTCAAGTTATAGGATATAAAAATTTATATACCCCGATAAATCGATATAGTGTTTTTAAGATAAAAATAAAAGACCTCCGGATAAAATTACAAGCAAAGCTTGAAAATTTTAGAGCCGGAGGGTCTTTAAAAAACTTTAGGAAATGTTAAAAAATATTAAGAAAAGATATAAAACGTTAGAAAACGAAATCGTCGATGGTTATTACTTTTTTACCGACAGTTTCACTTAACCATGGGAATTTAACGCCATCAGTGAAAAAACCTGAAACAGGGGAATTGTAAAGGATGTTATCGCCTTCAACGGTTTTTCCGTTGATGGTGATTTTCCAGCCAGTGACGGTGTCACCGACTTCAAAAGCCAATGTCTTGCCAATGCCGGTTGGGGTACGAACTTTGTCAACTTTTTCTTCCATTATTTCTTTATTGCTGACAAAAGTTAATCCTTTATTTTCTCCTTTCCAATATTTAATAACGCCTGAGGTCACTTTACCGCTCATTGGAGCATTATTGATGTACGAATTAAAAAACGTTTTACCGTTAATTTTAATTATTGCTCCGCAGATATAGTCTCCTTTTTTAAATGATAAGGTTTTTCCAACGCCGGTGGCTCGTCTTGTTTCAGCGATAACTTTTTTTAGTATTTCGGTGTTACTGACAAAAGTCAGTCCTTTGATTTCGCTTTGCCAGAAATTGATAACGCCTGAGGTTATTTTGCCGTTCATAGGGGCATCTTGAATATAAGAATTAAAAAACGTTTTGCCATTGATCTTAATTACCGCCCCGCAGACATTGTCTCCTTTCTCAAATGATAATGTTTTTCCAACGCCGGTGGCTCGTCTGTCGCTTGCTGTGATTGCGGTACTCATAATGAGGATTATGGAAATGACGAGGATTAATGCTCTGACTAATGTTCTTTTCATTGAAAAAAACCTCTTTCTTTTATATTTATTTGTTTATTTTAACTTCGCCTTACTAAAGACCAATTATTATTGATATTCAATAA
>CAZOQV010000048.1:0-1617 GCA_964582365.1 uncultured Gammaproteobacteria bacterium
GTTCATCTTCACTGCTAAAAACCGGATGAATTCGGCACTTATGATAGCACACTGGCTGGAGGATGTTATGATGAGTGGAGCTTGGGTCTTAAGGGAAAAGACCGGCGGGAGGGCAGCCAGGGTGGACGAAAGGGATGATAGGCAAGAGGCAAAAGAAGCCATTGTAATCGTAACCGGTGCTTCATCCGGTTTAGGTAAGGCCCTGACCGATCTTCTGGATCAGACGCTGCCTCTTGATGTGACTTTATGGCTGATCGCCAGAGGGGAGGAGAAGTTGGAGGCTGTTGCTTCAAGACTCCGGCATCCCGTCAGGCTCCTTGCTCTTGACCTGACGAATCAAGAGGAGTTGGACCGCCTGGAGGCGCTCCTGGCGGCCGAGAGGCCTTCCATTCATCTCCTGGTTAACAATGCCGGTCAAGGCTGTCCCGGCGCCTTTGCCTGCCAGCCGGCTTCCTCCTGTGAGTTCCTCTGTGATCTGAATGTCCGGGCCCAGGTGGCCATGACCTCCCTGGCTCTTCCTTACATGGAGGAGGGCAGCGGCCTTCTTTTCACGGCCTCTGTCGCCGCCTTTTTGCCTCAGCCGGGTTTTGCGGCCTACGCGGCTTCCAAGGCCTTTATCCTGTCCTTTGGGCGGGCCCTGCGGGAGGAACTCCGGCCCCGGGGCATCAAGGTGACGGTGACCTGCCCCAACCCCATGTTGACGGATTTCTTCAGCCCCGAACAAAAGCAGGCGCTTTTACATTCCTACAAACGTTTGGGTATAGAAGAACCAGATAAGGTTGCGGAAAAGACCCTGGCCGCCATGAGGCGAAGGCGGGGAGTGGTGGTGACCAGCCCGGCAGGCAGACTCATCCGCCTTCTGGCAAAAGTCGTACCCACCGCCTGGCTGCTCCGTTTCTTTCCCTGGAAATAGAGAATCCCAGGGCCTCTGTCAGCGCGATTTGATTCTCAGATAGACAAGCTTGACGTTGGGGTTGCCCGTGTCCCGCATCTCGATCTCGTACTTGCCCATGGACCGGACCAGGGTGGTCAGTTTATCGTAGCCGTAGTTGCGGGAGTCGAAGGAAGGCTGCTTCTTGATGATCAGGTTGCCCACCTCAGCCAGGAAGGCCCAGCCATTCTCGTCTTCCACGTCCTTGATGGAGGAATTGATCAGCTTGATCAGCTCGCGATCAATCTTACGGATTCCGCCGGATTCCTTGCCGTTTGCCGCCTTCTTCTCCGCCGGTTTCTTCTCGGCTTCCTTCTTCTCGGGTTCCTTCTTGACGGTGGCCCTGGAGGTGCGGCCGCTGGGCTTGGCCGCGGCTTCCTTCTCAGCCTTGTCCTTGTCCTGCTCTTCCTCCTCAGCGTGCCGCCCGATGATCTCCAGATAGATGAAGCGGTCGCAGGCCGCGATAAAGGCGTTGGGAGTTTTCATCTCGCCGAAACCATAGACTGTCTTGCCTGATTCCCGCAGGCGGGTGGCCAGCTTGGTGAAATCGCTGTCACTTGAGACCAGGACATAACCGTCAATCCGGTCGGTGTAGAGTATGTCCATAGCGTCGATGATCATGGCCGAGTCAGTGGCATTCTTGCCGGAAGTGTAGCTGAACTGCTGGATGGGGCTGATGGCGTAAT
>CAZOQV010000049.1:0-1504 GCA_964582365.1 uncultured Gammaproteobacteria bacterium
TAGAATTGGGATAGGGAATATTGAATGTAAAATTTGAAATAGGGCATAAAAATAGAAAGTGAATGGAAAATGGATAAGAAACTTGATAAGTATTTTTAACGATCGTTAAAAATACTTATCAAGGCATAAAACAACTTACATTTTTAAACATTTGAAAATTTATGAGTATAACTGATGAAATTTTATTTTTTCTTTCAAATAATCCCGGGAGTTACCGGCAGTTAAGAATAAGGTTGCACAGTAGCTACCCCGTTGATAAACGCTTTGATAGGAAAAACGGAAAACGCTCAAAAAGGCAACCAATAAATGAAAAATCCTTTAGAACCATTCTATCTCAACTGAAAAAGAAAGGTTATGTTTCCAATGATGGAGGGTTGTGGAAAATCACAAAGTTAGGTCAAAAAAAGAAAGAGTCCGGCAACAGGCGAGAGCGTCTCAAAAATCAAATTAAAAAAACTGACACTGGTAGAAAAATAATAATCGCCTTTGATATCCCTGAATATAAGAAATCAAAGAGATATTGGTTAAGAAGCGAGTTGTTAAACCTTGAATTTGAAATGATGCAAAAAAGTGTCTGGATCGGCACGGCACCCTTGCCGGTTGAGTTTGTAAATGACTTAAAAAGAGGAGGTATCCATAAGTACCTGAAATTTTTTGAAGTTAAACCAACAGACGTGGTTTAAAACTTAACTAGATTTTTTCCAATCTTTTTGAATACTTCTTTTGCAATACTCGTAAATCAAAACAAAATCTAAATAAACCCAGCGTAATAACGGCGACAACGTAAGCAGTACGGAAACAGTATTGATAAGTATTTTTAACGATCGTTAAAAATACTTATCAATACCACTCATTACCGCGGAAATCTTGAAGATTACAGGGTGACGTGGAAGCGCTTTTGACAAATCCCAGGGTTTGGGCTAGGATAAAACGACTAACCACTTCCACAATTTTATGAGCAAAACTTACAAATTTTTGCCGGAGGATTTTTTGATATTGCTGGACAAAATCGCCGAACTTAAACAAAAGCTTCTCCTGTTTGGCCGCGAACTCGGCGAGTCTACTGAACAAAGCTCTGAAACCTGGCACGACAACGCCACCTATGACGTGGCGCGTTTTAACTTTGAAACGACTGCTGCCGAACTGCAAAAACTGATCGAAATTCGTAATAGCGCCAAAATCATCAAGATTGGGAACAAACCTTCCAAGAAAGTTAGGCTCGGCAGCGTAGTCAAAATTCTAAATCAAAGTACCGGCCAAACCCAGCTCGTCAAAATTACCGGCGACACAATTAAATAACCTACAATCCAACCTTTCTTCATTTTATTTCGCTTTTATGGTATAGTCTAAATACGGGAAACCGCATATTTTTTGTATGAAGTCCAAAAAGGTCATTTCCGGCCAATTTAATATAACATCTTTCCCAGAGACCCAAACACGTATTTACACTGCGCCAAGGGTCCAAATAGCCCCCAGGGGCTTGTTTTGGGTCAAGTTGACTTGG
>CAZOQV010000050.1:0-1501 GCA_964582365.1 uncultured Gammaproteobacteria bacterium
CGTGACCATCTTGGCTACTTCGGCTAGAAGTGAAATTATTATATCAATATTTTATCAATTTAAAACGTTCAATTCTCTACGACCTATCATCTACGATCTAAATCTAGTCTGTGCCAAGGGTGGGACTTGAACCCACAAGTCTTACGACACACCGTTCTGAGCGATGCTTGTATACCAATTTCAACACCTTGGCAAAACACCATTATTCTACCATTTTTAGGCATTTGGGATAACCCATCTTGGATTAAAGAGACAAATATTATAATATATAAACATGGCACATACAGAAAGAGAAATATTATTAAAAAAACTTGACGAAGCTAAAAGCCAAGTCGAAATTGGAGCAAAATATCAACATACCAAAAGTAAAGGCATATATACTGTCACCGAATTAGTAATTAGAGAAGATAACGAAGAAATAAGAGTTATTTACAAAGAATTAGAACACAACCCTCCAATAATTTGGGATAGGTCATTTGATGGTCAAGATGGCTGGATAGTTCCAACAGAAATTGAAGGAAACCTCGTCCCTAGATTTACTAAATGTTCTTAATCATTAACTCATCATAGCCAGTTTCTTTATCAAACTCTCTTTTAAATTCCAAATTTTCCAATTTTACGATTGCGATCTCTGCTGTTGTACTTATAATCGAACCATTTTTTAAATGACCACCAAAAACATTTCCATCTTCATCTGAAATAGCCAGATGAAGATGGCTATTTCCTTTTTCAACCGTACCAATCAACGAAACAATTTCAAAAATTCCTTCATATGTTTTTATTATTTCTGCATTTGCCATTCTTAAAACAGCCTTTTTAAGACTTCCAACACAAGTTAAAATTATTCCTGCTTCGATATTTTTTTCATCAACAAATTTATCAATTTCCTCTCTAAGAGACTGACCAGATTTTAGTCTAAAAGCAAATGTTTTCATTAAAAAATTTTCGTTTTAATAACTCAAAACCACCTTTAAGATGAGGTGTTGTTTTTTCTTGATTAATTAAGTTATCTAGCTCAGTGTTGGAAAAAAAACTTTTATCACTTAAAAATTCAATTGGCAATTCACTTTCTTCAGCCCTCATTATATACAAATCATTAATTTCATTTTCCCATTCATCATGAACCATAAATTCACCGACATGTTCCAGTTTTTTTTGAATTGGCAAAAAATCATTTAAAGTCGACAAATAATCATTTCCGGATAATATATGGGTTCCAGCAGAACTTGTCCATAAATTTGCATATCTAAAATCATCAATTTTTCTTTTTCTTGAAAGAATTCTGTTTTTAGAATCAACAATGATTAAATGAACCGAAAGATGAAGCAAATCTTTTTTGTGCGTTTCTTCTTTTTCTACAACCTCAGACTTTTCTAATTGATCACCCTCCCGCCAATCATTTACTTTTTTATATGTTTGTAAAAATTGTTGTGTCATTTATATCGTTTATAACGACTTCTGCATATTTTGGAGCGGGTAGGGGGAATCGGACCCCCGCCGA
>CAZOQV010000051.1:0-1470 GCA_964582365.1 uncultured Gammaproteobacteria bacterium
GAAGGCAATCTGGTCATAACCCAGGAATCCAACGCGGGATGCCCTCTGGCAAAGAAACAGAAGCCCCTTATGACATGCGATGTGTGGGAACATGCCTACTATCTGGATTACCAGAACAGAAGGCCTGATTACATCAAGGCTTTCTGGAACATTCTGGACTGGAATGTAATTGAAAAACGCTTCGGCCAATAATCAAAGGAGCGGCGAAAGCTCCTCCAGAGCAACCGCAAGATGTAATAACGTAGCATTCCAATTGATGGCTATCTCATTGGAAGCATAGGATTCCACAACATCTGTGTAACATTCGTCGGGCAGATCGGAAGGATAAACGCATCTGTCCTGCTTCGCAGGATTTGGTCCCCCTACCAGGAATCCGGGAAGCGGTCCGGGAAAATCATCGGTATCCGCCAGGCGATGGTGGGGATTTTTCGGGCTTTTGCTCCCGATACCTGTCACATAACAATAACCGGTGGGATTCCTTCCCAGCAGGTAATCCATATTATGATAAGCCTGCATAAGATAGTCCCTGTTTCCGGTTTGGCTAAATCCATAGAGAAGAGAGATCGCGTTGCTGCAGCAGCTTTCAGACAGGCACCCCCAGTAGAAATCACTTGCCGAGTTGCCGTAAGAAGAAGCAAATGGTGCTTCTGAGGACAGTGAGGCTACACTGTCGCAGAAAGCGACCAGTTGTTCTTTCATGGGCCCGGTCGCCTTTTTATGTGTCAGTAAAGAAAAAACACCCAGCCCATATACATTTCCCCAGGTGGGGGCCGTGAATTTTTCAGGGGCATATTCCAGCGCCAGATTCAGGTAAGCTGTATCCTGGGTTGTAAGATACAATTCGCAGGAAGCCCAGAAAAACTCGTCTCTGGCCGTAAAATCGCCGTAAGCGCCTGTTTGTATGGCAGGAGCGAATTGCTCATTCATCCGGAACTGGTTGTATAAGGCATCGGGATTCTCCAGAGCCCATCGGAATGCTGCTTTTGCAGCCTTCTCCATCATAGCTGCCGTGGCGGAGTAATCTTTTATATTCCTGTAAATACGGGCGGCCTGGGCCATGGATGCTGCAAAATCCAAAGTAGCGGTAACACTCTTTTGCACCACATAACGTGGCTTTTTGCATTCCCCGGGTTTGATAAAATCTTCAAACTCCGGGGTGGTCAGTTTATGATATACCCCGCCATCGGAAGGATCCTGCATGGTCAGGCTCCACTGCAGGTTGTACATGACCTCGTCAAGTAATTGCCTGTTTTGGGCGTAACCGGGATACTTTTCGTATCCGGCCAGGATTAGTCCGGTGGTGTAGGATGCGTTTACTATGTATTTGTTGTAATCACCTGCATCATACCATCCCTTGGGAGAAGAGATAACTGTCCCTTCCGGTCTTTCCGGCGATGCGGCCGAGGCATGCACCAGAACCACTGTATCCGGGTGCCCGGGAGTGGAACGTTGTAAAGAAAAAGCTTCCAG
>CAZOQV010000052.1:0-1394 GCA_964582365.1 uncultured Gammaproteobacteria bacterium
AAAACTGGTTCTATAACCCTAGCCCTAGGCGATGATAAATCATGTACTATTACCAATGATGACATTACTGCTAGCCTTAAATTAGTTAAAGAAGTTATTAACGACAATGGCGGAAATGCCACTGCTTCTAGTTTTAGGTTAGAAGCCAATAATACAACTTTTACCTCCGGTGTTGCTCAAAATGTTGACGCTGGCACTTACACTTTAGCTGAAACAGGTGGCCCAACTGGTTATACCGCTAGTGATTGGTCTTGTGTTGGTGGTACTCAAAATGGATCAAATATCACCTTAATTGAGGGACAATCTGCTACTTGTACTATTACTAATAATGATATCGCTCCCAAACTAACTTTAATCAAAAATGTAATTAACAATAATGGTGGAAACGCTCAACCAGATGATTTTAAATTAACCGTTGGGGAGGTCGGTGTTTCTTCTGGAGCTAAAAATACTTATTTTGCCAACACTGCTTACACTATCAACGAAACTCAACTTGCTGGCTATAAATTTGTCTCAATCATTGGTGATACAAAATGTCCCACTGCTTTAGGTAACACTATTACTTTAAGTCCGGGAGATGACATTACTTGTACTATTACTAATGAAGATATTTCTCCCTCAATTACTCTAATCAAGGATGTTATTAATAATAATGGCGGTACTGCTGGTGTCAATGACTTTGGATTAAGTATTGATGGAACTTTAGTCAATTCTAATCAAAAATATTCTGTTAAATCTAATATTCCATATGCTCTTAATGAAACTGGTTTGACTGGTTATTCTTTTGTCTCAATCAGTGGTGCTGGTTGTCCTGCTAATTTAGGTGACACCGTAACCCTAAGCGAAGGACAAGATATTACTTGCACTATCATCAATGATGATCAACAAGCCTACATTATTGTCGACAAAACCGTTGTTAATGACAATGGTGGATCAGCTAAACCTGATGATTTTAAACTTACTGTTGATAATGATGCTGTCTTAGACGAAATTGCCTATGCTGTTACTCCTGGTGAACACACTGTCGGCGAAACTAATCTTTCCGGTTATATTGCTGGAGCTTGGGGAATGGATTGTAGTTCAGATGGCAAAGTCACTGTTAAATTAGGTGAAACTAAAAAATGTACCATTACCAATGATGATCAACAATCCTACATCATTGTTAATAAAACTGTAATTAATAATAACGGTGGTACTGCTGAGCCAAATGATTTTAAATTAACTGTTGATGGCGATGCTGTCTCTGATGAAGTTGCTTATGCTGTCAACCCCGGTTCTCATCTTGTCAGCGAAACCAATCTTTTGGGTTACTCTGCTGGTAATTGGGGAGGAGATTGCGATACTCAAGGTAGTGTTGTTGTTAATTTAGGTCAAACTAAAACTTGTACTATCAC
>CAZOQV010000053.1:0-1370 GCA_964582365.1 uncultured Gammaproteobacteria bacterium
TCAACAGTGGGAGAAAAAAGGTTATTCGGAAGGGTTGCCATTGGGATCACTTCTCCCAGGGCTTTGCGCTTCCCTTCTTTACAGGAGAGGAGGAGAGCGATGAATACCCCTTTACAATGTTGCTTTCTCCATATCCCCCGCTTGCAGGCCGGATACCTATTTTTACGCTGAACGGTTTATCATGCAGCTCCTCACTATCCTTAGGGTGCATGACTCCAACAGCCCGGCAGATGCTTGAGAGGGCTTTTTGGGCTATCTGCTGAGCTACGTCGTTGGCATTCTGGATGTTTAAACGGTCAAAGATAAGGCGGTTCTTGAACTCCCCTTCGACTACCTGAAGGGTGAGCTGTAAGTATTGCCCGTTGCCCGTTTTGGTTGGTTTCATTTCGCTCTGGGTAATGACTACGGTGTAGTTTCCCACTGGAAGCGGGCTGAAATCTGACTGCGGTTCGATTGCTTCGGCGTTAAAATCTATCAGGGCCATTTTTAGTTCGTTCCTGGTATGTGTTGCTCGAATTCACTCCATACGAGCGGGAGAGTTTCAGGCATGCTGTAGCGGTTCTTTGATACGTAAGCAGGGTTTGCACCTACATTAATGACACGTTCGCCCGTGCTTATGGCCCTGTTCCTCTTTTCACCAAAACCAGCCTCCTCTGTCTTCAGGAGGGTTTTGAGTGATGCAAAGCCTATGATGTCGCTATACTCCTCGGCGATTGCAGAGGCCCTCTTGTGTAGTTTGAGAGCGTGCATGTCATATGCCGGGTGTATAGGATCTTCGACATGCTGAATGACACTGTGAGCGGTCATTATAATGAGCATGTCCTTTTCGTCCCTCAAGGCCGTTACGTAAGCAAAGAACTTTCGCCATTCCGTGCAGGTCTCAACGTATCCGCGGCCATATCCTGGGGCTTCTATACTTGAGACTCCTAACCGTTTGCAGGTTGCCTGCCAGATAAGAGGCTCCAGCCAGTCTAGGCTGTCTACAACCACGCTTTTGAATTCGTGGTTCTCTGTTGCTAATACCTGGAGTGATTCGAGAACCTCTTCAAATGTTGTTGCAATGGGGAACCGTGGGGCGTCTAATACTCCCAGTCCGTCTTCCGTTTGGATTACAATAGGTGCAGGTGCAGAAACGGCAAAGGTTGTTTTTCCTATGCCTGCTTCTCCATAGATTATCATTCGAGGGGGTTTTATTGACGCCCTCGAGATGTCTTTGAGTGATATCATGGTTTTTTCCGTTTGTTAGGTAGGTCACGTGTACGAGTTGTAATGCCGGGTAAGGTGCCGGCGTATGGCGGGAGGGTGGGGATGATCCACCCTGACGCGGGGGTGTAACAGGTCTTACGCTGGTGGCACCTGTTACAACATAA
>CAZOQV010000054.1:0-1282 GCA_964582365.1 uncultured Gammaproteobacteria bacterium
ATAATGTTATAAGCGTAGCTAAAATATAAATTACTTGACAAAAACCCAAATATATTATATTATATATTTGGGTTAAAAAAAATAAATAAAGAAAGAGAATAGAATAAATTATTTAAGGAGAAGTTAAAATGGATAAAATCACACTTAATGGAGAAGTATATGTAAAGGAATCGAATATGGAGAAACTTTCTGATGATGATATTCTTGAACTTTTAAGAGAATCATCAATAGAAGTTTATGACATTGCAGAAGTGCTTAAAGACAAATTACGTAAAGAATTAAAACCTGGGTCATGGGTAGATGCAGATGAAGTAAATGGAAGAACTCAAAAAATAAGAGAAGTTGTATTGTATATGGCGTTAGACGACTATTGCTAAAACAAGTATTTTAATAAATAATGAATAATTTGAAAATATTGTGAAATGAAAAATATTTTAAGGAGAGTAATATTTATGAATAATCCAGGGTTAAGTAATATTTTAAAGTATCTTAAATCAGAAGAAGAAAGATATTTGAGAGCGGGTAAAAGTGGAATGTTTTGTGATGGTAAAAACTGCCTAAACACAGCACAAGCTATTAGATGGACAATATGGGAATTAGAAGATTCTATGAAGAGGTTTAAGTTTGACGTGAATGAGGATTAGTGGATACGGAGAACAAGCAATGGAAGAAGAAATAGTGTATTGTGATAAATGCGGCTATCAAATGGAAGGAATAGAACTATAGTTATATTGTGAGGTGGATATATGTTTAAATCAATAGAATGTTGGGTGTGTGGCAATGACATGAATTATCTATATGATAAAGAAATGGAAGAAATGGGATATCATAGATTTGATTGTACTAAATGTGATGAAAGCGTACTTTGTCCTAAGAAAGCACCTTTCTTAAAGAAAGAATGTAATTAAAATAAACATTTTAGGAGGAATTATATGTATTTACTATCAGTTTTTGAGTGTAAAAACATTAATTGCATTAAGTATAAGTTGCGAATAAGTTTTGGGAAACATGATAGCTATGGCGTATGGAACGAATATAAACATATTATCATAGATTTAGCACCTAATGACTACATGAATTTATTAAATGCTGGTGTAAGTATAGATAAACCAATTATTGAGTATTAAAGTGAGAATGGAGGAGACAAGAATGAAGAATCAATGTCTAAATTGTAAAAATGTAATTAAAGATAAAGAGAGAGATGAAGTGAGGACTTGTACATTGTCAGCTGCTTTAAATAATCCTAGTCTTATAATTTTAGGTACTAAAGGCTGTTGTCCAT
>CAZOQV010000055.1:0-1245 GCA_964582365.1 uncultured Gammaproteobacteria bacterium
CTCAAAATGAAACATCTCAAAATAGTGCTTCTAGCATTCCTCAGAAATCTTCTTCGGACCATGTTTCGCAGACGTATACTTCTCCACAAATTCCAAACCAAACCCAAAGTCAAGCTAGTCCTAAAAATGAGGAAAACAATTCTTCAGCTTCTAGTTCTAGTGATTCTAGAGTTTGGCAACCCGACAAACCTTTTTATGATAATTTTACTTGGGATAATTTAACTGCTAATGATAAATACTCAGCTATAGCTAGTATTCCTAAAAGTGTTTCCAGTGTCAATGTTCGTGGAACTTTTACGAATTCTTATTATAGTAAAAATTATTTTCCAGCTGTTTATGTGGATGGTTTTGAAGGAGGCAACAGTTTTTTCTGTAATTTTTTTAAGGTTTATATAAGAAAAATCACACTTAAAAATGGACAGGTTTGGTCTAATACAGAAATTGAGTTGTGTGCTTATATAGATTTTATAAAAAGTGGGCAAGTTGATAATGAATGTTTTCGAGACGTTAAAATATCTCTTAAACCGCAATTTGCAGGAAAATATCGTTGGCATCTTGTTGACGCGGGATGGGGACGTGACAGGAGCAATATGTTTAAGATTTATTTAGAAGATGGACAATATATAACGTCTCTTCGCGAATCTGAAACATGGGGAATTGCCAGAAGTGAGACTGAAGGAGAAGGTTCATCATCTCAATCTCAAAGCTCTACGACGCAACCTGAAAGAAAAAGTGAACTAGCTCAAAAACAAGAATCTTCTAGAACTGAAGATAGAGATGTCGTGAACCAAGATTACGATAGCTTCGTGAGAAATTCAAACATAACATTTGTGCCTCACAGAATACTTCGTGGATATTCTGATATGGAAATTTCACAATATCTATATCAAGATTATTATTTTACTGGACTTAAAGTAGTTGATGGAGAGGATGTGTTTAGGATTGTGGATCGATATGATAATGTGGTTTCAGAGATGTATTGTTTTAGGTTCATCTTTGCCTACAAAGGAAAGTTGTATGATAGTTACGATAAATCTGTCTATAGAGGCCAGACTACAAATTCCATGCTAAGAGATGCTCACATTTCAGCCAATCTTCCAGATAACGTTTATATTATAAATGGAAGAGCTTTCCATTTTTATGGATATCCTTATAACCCATAAATAAAAGTTTTAAACTCCACACAAATTTTAACTTTGTGTGGAGTTTTTTATTTGAAAAATTTTAATATGATAAAATTAAAAT
>CAZOQV010000056.1:0-1131 GCA_964582365.1 uncultured Gammaproteobacteria bacterium
CTGGTTCTTCTCGAGCTATTACTCTTAATCTAGCTGCTGCCAATACTTGGACTGGATTACAAACCTTTGGCAATGCTAGTGTTGGCGGTACTTTAGCTCTCACTCAAGGTGCAGCAGCTGGTTATCTTCTTACTTCTGATGCTTCGGGTAATGCTTCTTGGATTGCCCCTGCTGGTGTTGGTGGAACCAATACTCTAACTGCCGGTACTGATATTTCTATCACTTCCAATGGTGTTGGTCGAACTATTTCTAATACTTCTACTTTATCTACTGTTACTGGTCGTGGTGCTTCCACTTCTACTATGCTTTCTCTTCTTGGTGGTGCTTACTTTGGCACTGCCGGTTCCACTCAAGGTATTTGGAAAACCAATGGAACAGTTGGTATCGGAACCACCAACCCTAATCAATCTTTAGAAATTTCTCAAACAGGCAATGTTGGAGCCAGAATTACTTCAACTGACAATCAAGCTGTATTTTTAGACTTATTCAGATCAGGAATGGGCAATATTGATTACAGAATCAAAAATGATAGTGGAACTGCTATTAGATTTTATTCTTCTGCTGACAACCTAGCCACAGAAACACACCTTATGAGCATATTACACACTACTGGTAATGTCGGTATCGGTACAGCTGCTCCTCTCTACAAACTCCAAGTTGCTGGCGAAATGGTCGCTACTAAATTAGGTATCGGTGCTACTAGCACTGCTGCATTAAATGTAGTTGGTAATGGTAATTTCACTACTTCATTAAATGTCGGTACCACCCTTGCTGTTAATACCTTAAATGCTACTAGAGCTCAAAGTACTGCTTTAGTTGCTAACTTAAATGCTGATCTATTAGATGGATTACATGCCTCTTCTTTCTTACAAATTGGTGCTTCAGCTAATTTCATTTCTAACATTACAGTTGGCGGTAGTGGCTTAAGTATCTCTGGTACTGGTATTGGTCGAACTTTAACTAATACTGGTTTAGTTGGTGTTAGCAATGGTAGTCTTAGCCGAGTTGGTGCTAATGGTACTTACACTGTTGGATTAAATTTAGGTTCTAGTAATACTTGGTTAGCTAGACAAACTTTTGGTAATGTGGCTGTTGGTGGAACTTTAACTTTAACTGGTACTAATGTTGGTA
>CAZOQV010000057.1:0-1090 GCA_964582365.1 uncultured Gammaproteobacteria bacterium
GGTAAATCTCGGTCTTCGTGATCGTGAGCCCGGACGGGACCGAGAGCTCGCGCGCCGGCTCGGCGGGGGCGCCGGCCTTCGGCATCGGCGTCTGCTCGATCTTCAGGATACGGGCCTTGATGCCCTCGAGCTCGCGCATCTCGTCGCGGAGCGTGCCGACCTCGCCCGAGAGCTTGGTGTTCTCCGTCTGTGCCTCGCCGAGCTGGCGGATCAGGTCCGCGTGGGCGGTTTCGAGTTCGGCGATTTTCGCCTCAAGTTCTGCTGTCATAGTGTCCTCTGTGGGGTCGTCGGTCGCACATGCCGCGGGCGATTCGCCCGGCTCCTCTCCGGCCGCGTTGTTCCTCCGAAGCGTGCACGTCGAGCAGGCGCCGCGGTTCACGACCGCGCCGCCAAGGAACGTGATCGACTGCATCTCGTACAGCTTCCGCTCGGCGTTCCACCGCTCGGTGCCGGTCAGTTCGGCGGAGAAGTAGTCCGCCTCGCCGGCCTCGATCATCGCGATGGCGCCGGGCGAATCCGTGCCCGGGAGCCCGTGCAGGACGAGGTCGCCGACGACGGCGTCATCCTCGAAGCGCGGGCTCTCGATCCGGCCGACCTTCTGGTTGATGGTCCGGGGCTGTCCGCCCGCGTGCCGTGACCAGAGGGACGAGTCGGCCCAGTTGCCCGCGTACTCGCGGAGGGCGTCGGGACCGTACGAGCACGGCGTCTTGGCCGCGCTGTCGGTCCACGTCCCGGCCGCCAGCAGCTTCACGGAACGAACGATCAGGGCGTCGCCGGAGCGTTCGAGATTGGACGAAGGAGGGAGAGAGAAGAGGAGCTCGCGGCGGAACGCTGTCGCTTCCGCTTCAGTTTCGCCGGGCATGGTACTGTATGCGCGGAAGGATAATAAACCAATTTGGGTAAACTTTACCGAAAAAGTAAAAATGGTATATACTGTTTTCAGTTGACTTTGGCGCGGACGCGGGGCGCGCGGACTCGTGCCGGGGGCGTGGCCTTCTCCGGCTTCGCCTCTTCCGCCACGGGGGCGGGCGCGTCCAGGGACTTGAGGTAGATCTTAACCGTCTCTGTGCAGCGTGATCCGCCGTTGTCC
>CAZOQV010000058.1:0-1081 GCA_964582365.1 uncultured Gammaproteobacteria bacterium
CTATGCCTTTTGGACAATTTCACTATCCTTTCGAAAACAAAGAATTATTTGAAAAGAGTTTCCCGGCAGATTTTATTGCTGAAGGATTGGATCAAACTAGGGGATGGTTCTATTCTCTTTTAAATTTATCAGTAGGAATTTTTGAAAAAGCTTCTTATAAAAACGTGATAGTAAATGGACTTTTGTTGGCTGCGGATGGAGAGAAAATGAGTAAAAGTAAAAATAATTATACTGACCCAAATATTTTGGTGGAAAAATTTGGAGCAGACGCTTTTCGTTATTCGCTTCTTTCTTCTTCGGCTATGGCCGCAGAAAATACACCCTTTACAGATGCTAATGTGGAAGAATCTTATAAAAAAGTGGTAATGAAATTAGAGAATGTTTTAAGTTTTTATCAAATGACTAAAGATGAGAATTTGACTACAACTTTTTCTGAAAGTTTTGATGAAGAAAAAATGAAAAAGATGATAAAAGAAAGTCCTTTAGATAGTTGGATTTTTGCGAGATTTAATTCTGTTTTAGAAAATACTACTAAAATGATGAATGGGTATAAACTTGATTCTGCCACTCGGCCATTTGAAAAGTTTATTGATGATTTATCTACCTGGTGGCTACGTCGCTCAAGAGAAAGGTTAAAAGGGGATGGTTTAGAAAAAGAAGTTTCTCAATTTACTCTTTGGAAAATTTTATCCGAGTTTTCTAAAGTCATTGCTCCATTTATGCCTTTTATTTCAGAAAGAATTTATCAAGCTGTTAATCTAGAAAATGTAGAACAAAAAGAATCTGTTCATTTAGAATTTTGGCCAGAACGATTTATTGAAATAGAAGTGGAAGCTCTTAAAGAAATGGAAGAAGTGAGAGAGCTGGTTACTGAACTTCTTATGGTTAGACAAAAAAATAATATTCCAGTTCGACAACCTTTGGCTACAGCTTATGTGAACAAAGAGATTAAAGAAAAATATTTAAATATCATTTCCGAAGAGTTAAATGTCAAGAAAGTAGAGATGAAACTTAAAGAGGAGAATGGTTTGGATTTAAATATCACTGACGAACTTAAAAAAGAAGGGGAATACAGAGAGTT
>CAZOQV010000059.1:0-1057 GCA_964582365.1 uncultured Gammaproteobacteria bacterium
CTCAATTTTTTTCAAATCATTAACTGCTGGGCTAAAAGTAGCTTTCAAAAATTTAAATGCTTTCATTTTTTTTGATTTTAATTGTTTATACTGATTTTATTAAGTTCTCTCAATCCCTTTAATAAGGGAACTGGGAGAACCTAATAAAACCCAACAATTACACAAAAATATCAAAGAACTGATTACTAATGGTAGTATATTACAATATCTTGACAAAGTCAAGTGATTGTGATATCATACTAAAATAAGATGCTTAATAATATTTTGATTTTATTAGTCTTCAAAGTAGATTTATGTCTTTTTTGAAAACTAATAAAATTAAATATTATGAGCACAAGTTCTTCAAAAGGATTTGTCCATTATTTTCGTGCCGGTATTCATTTCTCTGAAAGATTTGTTAAAAATCTAATCATTCAAGGGAAATGGATTTTCAAGTCCAGTGGAAAATTACACAGATGGTTGCTATCATTACATAGAACACCCCACCAATCACTACCTTTTGTTTATGGTTTGATCGTGGCAATTGCTATGATGATAATAATTGTTCCTGTGTTTGCGTGGGCAATAATTAAATCAATATAGGAGTAAGCCGAAAATCCTTCAAAGAGTAGGCAAAATTTTCAATAAAGGAGGTTCAAATGGAACTTAAAAAACAAGGAGAAATTGCTCTAGCTATTCTGAAAGAAAAATTCAGAAAAGATAGAAGATTACCTGATGTTGAAACTTTTAAGAGAGATCTTGGTAATGTTTCTAAAAAAATCGGATTTTCAAAAGAAGAATTAACCGAGTTCATGATTCTTTTAGTTAATGAGTTAACAGAAGAATTTATCTCTGAATTAAAAAAGGTAAAATAGGTGTAAGCATTTTGCTTCCTAAAAGGGTAATTTGTCATCCTCTTTGTGAGATATGACAAGAATAAGAACCTAGCCTCTTTATCTAGTTAAGTCCCGTAGCTATTAAAGTTCCGGGACTTTTTATTTATTTTATTTATTCTATAATTTTATCTTGACTTATTTTTTAAATCTATTAATATCAACAAGAATCAAAATAGTTTTTA
>CAZOQV010000060.1:0-1010 GCA_964582365.1 uncultured Gammaproteobacteria bacterium
ATTTTAGTTATCTACATGATTTTTTATCATATGCCAATTAATATCAACATTCTTTGGATAATCCCAATATTTTTTATTCAACAAATTTTTACTCTTGGCCTTTCTCTTTTCTTTTCTGCCGCCAATCTTTTGTACCGCGATGTTCAATACTTATTATCCATGATTTTACTTTTGTGGATGTATCTAACTCCAGTCATTTATTCTGCCGACATGATTCCTACAAGATACAAAATACTTTTTCAATTAAACCCCTTGGCTGTTATTATTAATGCCTATAGACAGGTTATTCTTGCTGGTGGCCCTCCAAAATATTCCAGTTTAATAATTGCCTTTATTGTTTCCATGATTACTCTTTTAATTGGTTTAAAATATTTTAAATCCAGAGAAAAAATCTTTGCCGACAATATCTAATTATGCAAAACGAAACAGTAATTAAATTTAAAAACGTCAGTAAGCAATTTAGTAAATTAAGTCATAAAACTTTCAAAGAGTTTCTTCCAGCTTTAATCAAAGGTGAAAAAACTAGTGAAAGTTTTATTGCTTTAAATGATATTAGTTTTGAAATTAAGAAAGGGGAGACAGTCGGAATTATTGGCCCCAATGGTAGTGGTAAATCAACTATTTTAAAGCTCATTGCTGGTGTTATGTGGCCTACCTCCGGAACTATAAGTGTTAAAGGTAAAATATCACCTCTAATCGAACTTGGTGCTGGTATGCATCCTGAATTAACTGGTAAAGAAAATGTTTATCTCAATGGAGCCATTCTCGGTCTATCTCAAAAAGAGATCAAAGAAAAATACAAGTCAATTGTCGATTTTGCCGAAATTTGGGAATTTATTGATCAACCAGTTAAGCATTATTCTTCTGGTATGTACATCCGACTTGCCTTTGCCATTGCTGTCCATGTTAAACCAGAAATTCTTATCATCGACGAAATATTAGCTGTTGGTGATGCTAATTTTCAAAAAAAATGTTTTGACAAAATGGAAGAATTTAAAAAAACAAAAGAT